>JANNXZ010000328.1:0-2213 GCA_031409835.1 Nitrospirota bacterium | reverse complement strand
ATCACGCGGGTAATCCCATCGGTGGCGGCAATCAACCCCAGCTGGGCCAACACATAAAATGTCCCCAGCACCGGATGACCGGCAAATGGAAGCTCCTGTGTCGGGGTAAAAATCCTGAGACGAACGACTGCCGCCTGGTCTGTCGGAGGCAGGACGAACACGGTCTCTGAGAGGTTCATCTCACGGGCAATCTGCTGCAGTTGATGGTCGGAAAGACCATGTGCGTCGGGGAACACGGCAACTGGATTGCCGCCGAACGCATCCCCGGTGAACACATCGGCTTGATAAAATTTCAGCGTGCGCGGGTCCGGCATGAAATCTCTCTATCAGGTGAATCGTGAGCGAGACAAGCACGTCGTGCGCGACAGGCGCAACTCTCGAAGAGAATACTTCAGGCCCGTCGCGCTTTTCGCGCAAGTCTCGCAAGTCCCGCAGTATCTGTTAGGTGTTTGACAGGCGTCCATCCGCTTTGCCAGACTCGCCCCATGGCCGATGTGACCCAAGAAGATGTGAACCACGCACTGGAGGTACTGGGCCTGACCCTCCCTGTTACTCCAGAAACCCTCGATCGAACCAAGCGAGTACTGCTGTATACCTGGGACCCAGCCCGCTACTCGAATCTGACCAACAACCCCAAGAAATACATGCAGGCCTACAAGAAGGCCGAAGAGATGACCACACTCATCAAAGCCGCCCACGCGCTACTCTCTGCCGTTCTTGTTCCCGACGAAGAGGACGTGAAACGTGAGACGTAAAAGGTGAAACGTAAATTTGATGCCAAGACTGAACTAGACTCGCTCTCGTTTCACGTCTTACTCCTCACCCAACCCTACGTTTAACGTTTCACCCTTTACGCCTCACCGACCCCGTGGCTCACCACCCGAGACATCCCCTCCGTCCCATCTTCGCTCCCGTTCTTCGCGACCGGCCAAGTGATCAATCCTGACACGCCCGCCGGCGATCCGACAGCCTGCGTCTGCTGCGCGTAGATCTGGGGCAACTGGTTCGTCCCGAATTTCGAGATATAGAGGAAGACATGTTCGCGCGAGTTTACGCGCACGGCCCAAGGATGAAAATCGTTCTTGTAGAATTCTTCGCACATCTGCATCGCGTCCAAGCATGAGAGGGTGCTCGGATCGTTCAACGTGTAGTAATAGTCCAGGGGCAGATCATAGTCCGGTTGCTTGTGAATCGTAATACCGAACTTCTCCGGATTGCGCACCATCGGCGTATGGCGATAGGCCACGAAGTAGAACAGCTCCATCGAGTGAATCACCGGCTGGTTCTCAAGGACGAACTGGCGGGTTTCCAACGCTTCATCAAGCGTTTCGCCGGGGAATCCATAGAAGGCCATTACATGGTTCCAAATCCCCGACTTCGCCGCCATCTGGAGATTGCGTTGGATCACGCTCTTCTTGGCATGCTTGTCCATGAGGTTCAGCACTCGCTCGCTCGCCGACTCCATCCCATAATAGAGGGTGCAACAGCCGGCCTTCGCCGCGAGATCCCAGGTCTCCTGGTCTTGGAGCGTTTCTTCAAACCGGATCAACGTCGTCCACTTGATCCCAACCTGCTGATCAACCAGAAGCTGCGAGACCTTCTTGAACAGCGCCGGCGGATAGGATTCGTCGGAGAAGAGAAAATGGCGGCACTGATACTTGTCCCGCAGCGCCTTAATCTGTTCGACGACTTGTTGCACCGGCACGCCCCGATACTGATCGAAGTAACCCTGGCCATGGTCGCAGAACGTGCAGCGGCCCCAATAGCAGCCGCGCGTCGCCAGGTAGGGAATGATCAGCTCCGGCACGAAGTAGCGGTCCAACGGCAGCCCATCGAAATCCGGCAAAGGCAGCGCGGTCGTCTTTTCGGTGTAGACTTCGGAATTCCGGTGAATGCCTGAGACATCGCGATAGATCAAGTTGGGCACGGATGCGATGGCCCGTTCGCCATTCAATGCCTCGATGAGCCAGAGCAGCGCATGCTCGCCCTCGTAGAGAATCGCCGAGTCGAACACCTCCGTGAAGAACTGCTCGTGCTTGGCGAGATCTTCTTGAAGGCGCGTGATGACGTTACCCCCCACCACCACATGAATATGCGGGAAGGTCTCTTTGATCATTTTGCAAAAGGTCAGGCCTGCGAGCAGCTGCATCTGCGTGCCGATCGAGAGCCCGACGACGTCCGGCTTCTCCTTCGCCACCGCCGGCATGACCAGC
>JANNXZ010000327.1:0-8042 GCA_031409835.1 Nitrospirota bacterium | reverse complement strand
GAGCTTCCGCGCCCTGCGCTCGGCGGCCTTACGGATTCCGCTACGCACAAAATCAGGGGACGTTTGCAGCCGCTTCCATGCTTCATCGGTCCACACAACTCGTTCCTGGGGCGCCTCCCACAATTGAAGCAGCGTCGACTCATCGATCCGTGTCACACCTCTCTCTCTCGCCAGATCTTCGGTGTCCCGCCTCAACATGTCCGTGACGAATTCGACGGCGATCGGCGGCGACTGTTTCAATTTCTCCTGAAGATGGGCCAACGCTCCCTCGCTCCATTCCAATGGAGGCCTCGAGGCCTCACGGAGATCGCCCAGCGCTTCCACCTTCTCGAAGAGTTCGACGTTCACCTCGAGATGTCCCCGATCCCGGGCGATCTCCTCGGCAATCTGCTTGATCATGTGGCGCATGAATTCCGGAACCGTATTCAGCCGTTCCTTCGCAGAAGCAGTCCAGGGCAGATGGCCTTGCGCCATTTGCTCCGCCGCATCGGCCATGCCGGATTCGCCGCCCATACCACCCATCATTTGACTCTTAAATTGATCCAGAAGGTCCTCTGTAATCTCCGCGCAGCCCAGTTCCCGAGCCTTTTTCTCAGCCACACGGCGAACCATGCCGCGCAGAAATAGCGGCGCCCGTTCTAGACGTTTAGAGGCCTCATCCGTCCAACGGACATCTATCCCGACCGCCTCGTGAGAGTCTGGTTCATTCATGATGAACACCAAGTTATGACTGGTTCAGGAGTTCCTTCAATTCCTTGCCGGCTTTGAAAAATGGGACCTTCTTGGCAGGGACCGCCACGGTCGCGCCGGTCTTTGGATTCCGCCCCTCTTTCATCCGACGAGCCCGCAGCCGAAAACTGCCGAATCCCCGGATCTCCGTCTTATCGCCGTTTTTCAATGAATCGCGCACACAGTCGAAAATCGTATTGACGACGACTTCCGCCTGCCGCTTGGTCAGCGTCGTGATCTGTTCGGATACGCGCTCGATAATTTGGGCCTTCGTCATAGTGGAGTCCCCTTTCGTGATGATGAATCGACCAGCGCGCCGATCCAACCGTGCTAGAACGCCATGAGATACTTGAGTCCCACACCGGAATTAAAATCCAACTTGGGGAAGAGCCCCGATATTCGCGATTCAATCAATTCTCTGATCGAAAACCGTCGGCGAGGCTCAATGACTTTCGGCTCGCCCTCGATGCCTGCCACATCCGCCGCAAGCTGAATGGCCGCTTCGAGATCGCCGAGTTCATCCACAAGCTTTGCGGCTTTGGCTTGACGGCCCGTGAAGATTCGGCCATCCGCCAAGGCCTGCACCGCTGCCACGTCGAGCCCGCGCCCTTCCGCTACCGCCTCGATAAACTGCTGATGGACATCGTCCATGACGGATTGGAGTAACGCCTGTTCTTCATCGCTCATCTTCCGCAGCGGCGATCCCACATCTTTAAATTTTCCACTTTTGATCACGATGCCTTCAACTCCGATCTTCTTGAGCAGCCCTTCGACGTTCGCCATCTCCATAATGACCCCAATGCTTCCCGTCAATGTCCCTGAATTGGCCATGATCCGATCGGTCGCCACCGCAATATAGTACCCTCCCGATGCTGCCACCGTGCCCATTGAGGCAATCACGGTCTTGTTGCTCTTGTGACGAATCCGCTGGACCGCATCATGGATTTCTTGCGACGGCACAACTCCGCCTCCAGGGCTGTCGATTCGCAAGACGATCGCTTTCACGGAAGGGTTGTCGGCAAAACGCTTCAATTCGACGATCGTGGACTGTGCATCCACAATGACCCCTTCAATACGAATCAATCCAATCCGGTCCTCCATTGAAAAGTCGAGGTCAGGAAAAAACATGTTTACTAGAAAGAGCAGACCGAGCCCGATGCCGAGCGCCCAGAGCGCTCGGCGCACGATTCCTCGCTTGACCGGCCTTGCTGCTGTTTCATCACTCATCGTTCTGTTCACTCTCAGCACCGGGGGACACGAAGGCCCCCCGGCTCACACTGAAACCTGACGCATCGGACCTACTTATCGTCCTCGCCTTGCTCTCGCTTCCGGTTCTGCTTCGCCGCACGGCCCAAGCTTTGGTCCAGCGCGCCTTGCGTGGCATGGTATTCATCGACCGTTCGGCGATCGGAATCCATTTGATGATCGCGCAAGCTGAGCGCGATCTTCCGTTCTTCACGATCGACCTTGATGATCTTGGCCGTCACTTCATCCTGCAGCTTGAATTTCTCTTCAAGCTTGGCTTGCGGGTCGAGTCCAGTCTCGCTGATGTGAATCAACCCTTCAACTCCCCCATCCAACTCGACGAAGATGCCGAAGTCGGCGACCTTGCTGACCTTCCCGACCGCCACATCCCCGACCGCGTACCGGCTCGGAATCTCCTCGTCCCAGGGATCGCTCTTGAGCTGCTTATACCCGAGCGACAACCGCTCCTTTTCCTTGTCGATTCGCAACACCACAGCTTCGACTTTCTGCCCCTTCTTGAAGAGCTCGGAGGGATGCTTGATATGCTTCGTCCAAGACATATCAGAAATGTGGATCAATCCATCGATGCCCTCTTCGAGTCCGATGAATGCGCCAAAGTCGGTGAGACTCTTCACCTTCCCTTCGATGCGCGTGCCGATCGCGTACTTCCCTTCCACCATATCCCAGGGGTTCGGCGCAGTCTGCTTCATACCGAGTGAAATCTTCCTGCTGGCCGGATCCACATTCAGCACCGCCGCTTCAACCTGATCCCCGATGGACACAACGCGTGACGGATGGCGCACCTCGTGCGTCCAGGACATCACAGAGACATGCACCAGTCCCTCGACGCCTGGCTCGAGCTCAATGAACGCTCCGTAGTCGGTCAGGCTCACGACACGACCTTTGACACGGGTACCGATTGCGTACTTACTGGCCACGCCGCTCCAGGGATCGGCGCTCTTTTGTTTCAAGCCGAGTGAAATGCGCCCGGTCTCCCGATCGTACTTGAGAACACACACTTCCACCTTGTCTCCGATGTTGAACATTTCAGACGGATGGCCGACACGACCCCAGGACATGTCCGTGATGTGGAGCAGCCCGTCGATGCCACCGAGATCGATAAATGCCCCATAATCCGTGATGTTCTTTACGACGCCTTGAATCAATTGCCCTTCTTTCAGCGTGGAAAGGGTCGTCTTCCGTTTCGAATCCCTCGTCTCTTCCAAGAGCACGCGCCTGGAGACCACAACGTTGCCGCGCCGATGATTGATCTTGATGATCTTGAGAGGAAACGTGCGCCCGACCAACCCGTCAAGGTCCCGCACCGGATGCAGGTCGATCTGCGAGCCCGGCAGAAACGCCTTCACGCCGATATCGACCATCATGCCGCCTTTGATCCGCGCCACAATCTTGCCGTCGATGCTTTTGCCGTCATTGAAGAGCTGCTCCAGCTCTTCCCAGATCTTCATCTTGTCGGCTTTTTCTTTGGAGAGGACCAGATTGCCGTCGTCGTCTTCACACTCCTCGATATAGACTTTGAGCGGATCGCCCACTTTGATGTTCTGCAGTTCCTCGGTGGAGAACTGATCGTTCGAAATCATCCCTTCGGACTTGTAGCCGATGTCCACGACCACTTTGTCTTTGGTCACGGCGACAATCCGGCCCTCCGTAATAGTGCCCTCTTCGAGGTTTTTGAATGTCTCCTCGTACAAGGCCGCTAAGGCCGCTCGGTCTAACTGTTGGTCACTCGATGGCGAAACCGTACTCATGGTGTGAATCCTACTCTTCCGACTGGCGTCGGGTGCTGATGGTTATACACCGGCATTCACTCAGCCTTGCGAATGCCGGCACTGGACTGCTGGGTCGAAGACTCCACGGCACCTAGTGACGCGATGCGATCCATCACGGTGCGGCTCACCTCCTGATAAAACTGCTTCGCGTCTCCACCCTCCCCATTCTGGGAGAACGTGAGGGCCTCTCCATAGCAAACGGTCACGGGACGGAAGCGCGGCCACATGGTTCCAGACGGCAGCACGTCGAACGTGCCCTTGAGATAGGCCGGAACCACAGAACATCCTGTTTGCGCCACAATCACGCCAATCCCTGGTTTGGGGGACTGCAACCGGCCGTCCAGACTGCGGCGGCCCTCCGGAAAGATCACCACAACCTTTCCTTCCTTGATCAGAGCGACCGCCTTGCCAAATGCGTCCCGATCCAATCGGCCGATTCGCAAGGGAATCCATCCCAACCATTGACAGATCGTCTTAAGGCCCGGAACCGGAAAGAGATCGCTGCGCCCCAAAAACCAAGCCCGCCGCCGCATCCCACAACCCAGAAGGGGAATATCCAGGTAACTGGCATGGTTCGCCGCAACAATAAATCCACCGGTCTGCGGAACTGCGCCAACGACCCGATAATGAAAACAGAGCCGTCCGATGGTCCGGGCAAGAATCCACAGTATGCCATAGAAAACCGAACTCACAATTTGGCCGCAACCACAGACATCATCAGCTCCACCACCTCCGCGATGGACAACGTTGAGGTATCAATGAACTGGGCATCTTCAGCGGGAACCAGCGGGGCGATCGAACGAGAACGATCTCGCGTATCGCGTCCTGCCAGGTCGGTTGTCGTCTCTTCAAGCGCTCCTGAATGTCCCGCCGCAACAAGTTCTCGATGTCGGCGTTGCGCCCTGACAGTCGAGTCCGCTTCGAGAAAAAACTTCACGTCTGCCGAAGGGAATACCTTCGTTCCCATATCCCGCCCCTCAGCCACCACCGCTCCACTTTGTCCAACTTGCCGCTGGATAGGCAGCAACCAGGCCCGGACTGCTGGCATTGCGGAGACCACCGAGGCCGCAGACGAAACTGTAGGCGTCCGGAGTTCGCCGCTCACGTCTTTGCCATTCACGAACACCGTCGCGGCCCCGTGGTGAAACTGCATCTGAAGCGAGAGGGAGGGCAACAACGTAGCAACCACCTCGATATCAGCCGGATCCCGTCCAGACTCAATGACGGCCCAAGCCGTCGCACGATAGAGTGCTCCTGTGTCGAGATACAGATAGCCCAATCGAGAGGCCAATAACTTTGCCACTGTGCTCTTGCCGACACCAGCCGGACCATCGATTGCAACAATCAGCCGGCGCGCTTGCTTTTCTTCCGCAACAGATCCCACGTCATGGCCCCACATACTAGCCGTCACCGGCGCTCGCCCGATAATTCCAAGAGTGTACGGTGAAAGTCCGGGAATGATGTCTCAATGCAAGTGGTTTCGTCAATCACGGTTGAAGTCGAAGCGGTCAAGCCCGCGATGGCCAAAGACATCGCCACCCGATGATCTCCATGGCTGCGGCCACATGTAGCCTGCAATCGACCGTTGTCTTCTGCTGTGCCAAGTCCCCGCACAACCATCCCGTCAGGCTTCTCAGTGATCTGAGCCCCCATCGCGCGCAACTCTGCCGACACCGTCGCAATTCGATCGCTCTCTTTGACCCGCAATTCTTCGGCCCCGGAGATAATCGTCTCGCCTTCTGCGACTGCAGCTGCAACGCACAAAATAGGGAATTCATCGATCGTCTGCGGGATCAACTCAGGCCCGATCGTCACACCATGCAGCTTGGCCGACTTCACCCGGATATCTGCAACCGGCTCTCCCGCTTCTTCACGCCGATTGAGCAATTGAATATGTGCGCCCATCCTCGTCATCGCGTCCAATAAGCCTGTCCTCGTAGGGTTGACCCCCACCTGTCGAATGGTCACATCCGAACCAGGGACAATGGTCGCCCCCACAATGAAAAATGCAGCAGCCGAAAGGTCGCCCGGGACAACCAAACGAGGCGCCGCATTCCACCCGACCGAGGGCCGTCCATCGATCAGCAGGGTGGTCCCTTCCCGTCGAAGCGCAATATTAAAAAACTGAAATAACCGTTCCGTGTGGTCCCGCGAAAGACGCGGCTCTGTGATGCGGGTCGTCCCTTCGGCAAACAAGGCTGCGAGCAACAGCGCCGACTTGATTTGCGCGCTTGCCACCGGCGAGGCGTAGGTGATCGCGCGGAGGCGGCTACCCATCACAGCTAAAGGCGCAAGTTCACCGCCCTTGCGTCCGGCGATGGCCGCCCCCATTTCCCGCAACGGCTTGACGATCCGCCCCATTGGACGGCGACGAATCGATTCATCGCCGGTCAGTACCGTAAAAAAATCCTGTCCCGCCAGCAGGCCGGTCAAGAGACGAATGCCGGTCCCGGAATTCCCGCAATCAATCGGTCCACTCGGCTCGGTCAGCCCCCAAAGTCCCTTGCCATGCACACATAGCTCATCGACCGATTCATCGATGCGTATGCCGAGAGCCTGGAACGCGCGCATCGTATTGAGACAGTCTTCGCCCCGACAATAGCTCGCAACCCTGCTGACCCCATTCGCCAAGGCTGTTAAAATAATGGCGCGATGGGTGATCGACTTATCGCCAGGGACGGAAATCGTTCCCTGTAACGGCCGGCCTGGTGTGATAGTCAACGACGCCATAGATATGCTACGCGGAGACGGTCGGTCGCGTGGAGAGCTTTTCCCGTTCCTGCTGTGCTCGTTCGAGTTCCTTCTCGATGCCTGCGGCATCGCCCACTCGAATGAGCTGCTTCAGTTGGCTCAGCGAGCGCTCATAGGCCTCAATGAACGTGACCACATTGTCGCGGTTCCAGAGGAAAATATCGCGCCACATTTCAGGTGAACTGGCCGCAATCCTGGTCGTATCCCGCAACCCACCACCCGAATGGCTCACCAGATCGAGGGAGGGAATTTGCTGATCGCGAATCTCAGCCAGGGCATTGATCAAAGCAAAGGCCGCCACATGAGGCAAATGGCTTACGGCCCCAAGAATCTTGTCATGCAGATGGGCATCCATCGTGAGAACCGCCGAGCCGGTTTCTTCCCACATCGTTCGGATCTGCTCAAGTGCCTGTAGGTCCGTCGTTTTGGTCGGAGTGATGATGCAGCGCGCCCCCATAAAGAGCTGATCCGATCCGGCAGCCACACCAGTCTTTTCCTTGCCGGCAATGGGATGGGCCCCGACAAAATGGACGCCGGCGGGCATGGCGCGTTCCGCCTGTTCCACCAGCAAACCCTTCACACTTCCGACATCGGTCACAATCGCGCCCTTTTTCAAGCAGGAGGCCCACTCCGTCAGATGCCGGTCATAGGTGTCGACGGGAGTGGCCAGCACGACCAGATCGGCATCCCTCACTCCGTCTTTAGGATCAACGACATAGCGGTCGATCGCACCCAACTCGACCGCAGTTTTCAAGTTTTCGACACGCCGCCCGACCCCAATAACTGTTGACGCCAAACCCTTTCGGCGGAGAATCATGCCGAGCGAGCCGCCGATCAGCCCAACCCCAATAATCGTGACCTGGGTAAAATGCAACGCCATTCTTCACACTAAATCAAGGCCGTGCCTCAATCCTGATCCCTCTCGAACACAATCCTTCCGGTTACACTTCTCGCCCGACCGCCACCGCGATCTTTCGCATGTCCTGCATCAGTTCTTTGAATTGGCTCGGCTTAATGGATTCCTCACCGTCACATAGCGCACATTCCGGATTCGAGTGGACTTCGATCAGAATGCCGTCCGCCCCTGCAGCCACTGCAGCCTTTGACATCGGCGCCACCAGATTCCACTTCCCGGTGGCATGGCTGGGATCGACAATGACGGGCAAATGCGACAGTTCTTTCAGCGTCGGGACTGCGGCGAGATCGAGCGTATTGCGATATTGCGTCTCGAAGGTCCTGATTCCCCGCTCGCACAACATAACGTTCTGATTCCCGCGGGACATGATGTATTCTGCTGACAAAAGGAATTCCTTGATCGTAGCCGAAAGTCCCCGCTTCAATAACACCGGCTTGTCGTACGCCCCAACCTCCTTGAGGAGTTCAAAATTCTGCATATTGCGAGCGCCAATCTGGATGATGTCGGCTTTTTCGAGGAACAATTCGATGTCACGGGTATCGAGAATCTCGCTGACCACCGGCAATCCGGTTTGTTTCTTCGCCTCAACCAGATAATCCAACCCTTCGCGC
>JANNXZ010000326.1:0-4700 GCA_031409835.1 Nitrospirota bacterium | reverse complement strand
GCCGTAAGATCGCCCATGAACAACTTAGTCACTGCAGCGACGTAGCCCTCTTGCTTCTGGCGCACCAGATTGGTCCGTCGCCACATGTCAAACGGCGTCTCCGCCGGCGCGCCGTGTACATGCCCATTCCCATTGCTCTGCACCGCTGCCTGCTTCGACCCATTCGACGTCGGCATGATGAGAGGAACCGGTTCATCCGGATACGACAGTAGCTTGATGGGCTCATGGGTCGGACGGGCATGCCCCATCGACACGTAGGCCTCTTCCCATCGACGTTTGAACTCCGCAAAGCCCAGCTTTTCGATCACAAACTTCATCCGGGCCTTCGTACGATTTTTTCGATTGCCCAAGGTATCGAACACCCGAATCACGGCTTCCACACTTGGGATGAGCTCATCCATCGGGGTGAACTCCCGAAGGACCTGCGCAAGCCTGGGGGCCGAACCGAGGCCACCGCCTGCAACCATGCGAAAGCCGACAACACCATCCGCACGTTTAGCTGCGAGAAGCCCGATATCGTGAATCGGTGTGAGCGCGCAGTCCTGCTTGCAGCCGGAGAAAGCAATTTTGAATTTACGCGGGAGGCTCTGGTTGAGCGGATTCCGTAAAAGATGGAGCGCAACGGTTTTTGCATAGGGCGTCACGTCGAACACTTCCCCTTGGCAGATTCCGGCAAGGTGACAAGCCGTCACGTTACGAACCGTGTTGGCGCACGCTTCTCTGGTCGTCATGCCGACCTCAGCCAGCCCGCGCATGATCGTCGGGACATCCTGTAATTCAACAAAATGCAGCTGGATATCCTGACGTGTGGTCACATGCCCGACGCCGGTGGCATATTCTTCGGTTAATTCTGCAACCCGGCGCAGCTGATTCGCCGTCAACCCCCCGAATGGGATCTTGATTCGGATCATCTGGACACCAGCTTGCCGCTGGCCGTAGATGCCATATTGCAGACGGAAAGGCCTAAACAGATCGGCCGAGACGTCGCCCGAAACCATGCGTATCGCCTCAGCTTCGAATGTCTCGATCTCCTCCAGAATGGCAGGAGAAATGGGCTCTGTCTTGATAGGAACCGTACTGAGTGGCGTGCGACTCATAGGTGACCTCAAATGTGGTACATCAACGACCGCTCTTCCTCAAGCACTCGTTGCTGGCCGGCTAATTCTTCCACGCTGATAGCTTCAAGTACATGGCGTTCTGCTTGATACACCTGCTCCCAAACCCTCCCAAGCAGAAGTTCCGGTTTGCTGAGTCGCCGCCCCTGCGCACGGCCAGCTCCGCCACTCGGGAGTGAAAGTGGACCATCAAGCGCCTCGAGAATTTCGACGACCGATAGCTCGGACGGTTTCTTCGAAAGCACGTACCCCCCCTGCGCTCCTCGAAGGCTCGATATAAGACCTGCTTTCTTCATCCCATGAAGAACCTGTTCGAGAAATCGAGCAGGGATGGCTTGTCGACGCGCAATTGATTTCGCTTGAACTGGCGCTGTTCCAAGATGCATCGCTAAATCAACAGCCGCCATAATTCCATAGGTTGCTCTGAGGGATACCTTCATACATGAGTATTCCGGTAGGAATTAAAACACATGTCGTGCTTTATACTCCCTGAAAAGCTCTGTTGTCAAGAAGCTCATCGCTGAAAATCCCGAGTGTGGAGTAGGAGCAGGATGCTGAAACGGTTCACCAGCCCGTCTTGTTCATTTGGTCTATCTGGTCTATTCGGCCTATCTAGTCTGTCTGGTTTATCTGGTTAGTTTCGCTCAACCAAACAGACGAGATAGACCGAATAGACCAGACAGACCGGGCTTGTGCCACCACTGTTTTTCCACTACCTATTCGAGCGCTTCGCCTGCGCTAACCAGAAGCGAATCTGTCGAGGGGGCTGAAGTTCATTCATGCCGGTCACGCGCGATTGGCACGGGACGAAAATGCTCGAGCTCATGCAACGTCTAATCAAGGCATTGACCTTCACTCGCTCAGGCAAGATCGCTCACCCGGCGAGAGAAAACCATCCTGTTTCCCGTGCGCAAGCCAATAAGAAATGCTCCCTCTATGTTTTCCTGGTTGACATCAAATTGGCTCTGGGCAATAATCACCGCGCTTCACCGGCTTTTTTCTCCTGGAATCTTCATGTCACCTACGTCGGCTGGCTTCAGCATTTTGTTGCTCAGTAGTGACCCGGACATCCAGAATCAGTTCAAGCACGCGTTCAAAGATGCGTCCGTGACTGTGGCGAAATACTCGTCCACGCTACCGAAGGACGTGATGCGGCGCACGTTTGATGCGGTGATCGTCGAATTGAAACCAGGCTCATCCAGTGGAGCCTCCGCCATACCTGCCAACATCGATCTCACACACACATTGGCGATCGTCGGTTCTCGAACTGTGCTGAAACGAGCCTCCAAGTTCATGCTAGCGATGGCACAACAGAAAACGGCAGAAGCCAAGGGGAAAGAAGCCCTGTCCCTTGAGGACTATCTCGAATGGAAGATGGGGGACTTTGTCAAAGGGATGCGAAACGGTTCTGGGCAGAACCTACATCCCATGTTGATCAGTGCCATTGAACGTCCCTTGATCACCAAAGCGCTTGAGGAAACCAGGGGCAACCAGATCCAGGCGGCAGAACTGTTGGGCTTGAATCGCAATACCCTCAGGAAGAAGATCCATGACTTGCACATTCCCATGAAACGGAATAGGACTGCGCAGGCGCGAGAGGCCTGATATGTCTGCGCACGTTCCCAGAAGGCCGGGCTCATATAGGTGCGGTAACAGCAAACGTCGGTGACAAGGAGTCGCGTAATTCAACCCATAACTAGGAGGAGCACGATGACAAAAGAAGAGTTGATCGCAAAGATGGCGGCATCCGCCGGTATTACGAAGGTTGCGGCAGGCACTGCATTACAGGCCTTCACCGGAGCGGTGACCACGTCCCTAAAAAAGGGGCAGCGCGTCTCGCTGGTGAACTTTGGGACCTTTACGGTAGCCCGGCGGAAGGCTCGGCTCGGGCGGAATCCAAGAACCGGTGAGGCGTTGCGGATTCCCGCAGCCAAAGTCCCGAAGTTTTCGGCAGGGAAAATCTTGAAGTCAGCCGTCAGGTAACGATCGTACGACCGTCAGGTCGCACATCTGGCAAGCAAGAGAGAAGGCGGCGTATCCACCACAGGGGTACGCCGCCTTCACATGTGCGCTTCAACATAACATCTCCTTGACCGGTTCGGTGGCCTGAGCATTGACTGTGAAACGAAAACGATCGGTTGCACATGTAGATCCGTTGTGCGGACGGTCTTCGGACCCGGGTTCAACTCCCGGCGCCTCCACCATACCGCGCTTGTGCAACCTCGCGCGCACTTTCACTCTAGATATGCCCTCCTCCTTTTCGGTACCCTGACAGACCTGCCCTGTGTGAGCGAGCGGTTGTTTTCCGTTATGCGTTGAATCTGGAGTGACATGAGCATGTGGGATCGACGTATGGTTCTCGTCCTGGTGATCGGTCTGTGGTTGTCTGGGTGGTTCCTCGGCCACGGCCCAGCCGTTGCCAACGAGCAGATCCCTGCCAAACCAGAATCAACCCCAATCAAGCCTGAATCGGTTCCTGCAAAGCCTGAGTCCTCGCCGATCAAACCGCGCTCAGCGGGGAGCGACACAAAGCCGGTGGAGAAGATGCGACATCCTACGAACGGGAATCCAGCCTCGAAGGCAACAGCCCTTCCAGCCACGCTCCTCGGCAAGGACGGGGCGCCGATGGTACTGGTACCGGCTGGAGAGTTTCCGATGGGGAGTGAGCAGGGCGACGACGACGAGCAGCCGGTCCACCGCGTCTTCCTCGACAGTTTTTATCTGGATACGTTTGAAGTAACGAACGGGCGGTTTGCGAAGTTTGTGGCGGCGATTCAGAGTGAGCCCCCGTGGGGCTTTGCGGATACGGAGACCCCCGTACTTCACGCCGAGCGACCGGTGCGGTGGGTGAACTGGCTGGAGGCAACGGGCTATTGTCTGTGGGCCGGGAAGCGTTTGCCGACTGAATCGGAGTGGGAGAAGGCAGCGCGGGGAGCGGAGGGCCGCCTCTATCCGTGGGGTCACGAGCCGCCGACACCCGCCCACGCAGTCTTTGGGTTGAAGGAAGGCACGGAGACGGTCTCGCCCATCGGCAATCGCGACAAGGGCACCAGTCCCTATGGGGTCCATGACCTCGCCGGCAATCTCTATGAATGGGTGGCCGACTGGTACGACGATACGTTCTACACGCCGCTACCTACCCTCAATCCTCGTGGCCCGATAGCGGGGACGGCGAAGGTGCAGCGCGGCGGGTCCTACATCAATGGGCCCTATCGGCTTCGGTCTTCCTTTCGAACGAAAGGCGACCCCACTGAGCATGATCCCCATGTCGGGTTTCGCTGCGCGCACGATGCACCCGCCCTGCCGTAGGCAGGCTAGCGTGACGACTTAGCCTCGCGTTTGGTCGGAGTGCTGGCCGGGGAACCGGCGAGAAAGGGATAGACCACGCCGGCGAGGGCGCCGCCCAGGATCGGCGCGACCCAGAAGAGCCAGAGTTGTTGCAGGGCCCAGCCGTCGGCAAAGACGGCGGTGGCCGTGCTGCGCGCTGGATTGAGGGAGAGATTGGTCACTGGGATGCCGGCCCAATTGATCAGGGCCACGGCCAGGCCGATGGTTAAGGGGGCAAACCCCTGCGGCGCCCGGCTG
>JANNXZ010000325.1:0-1917 GCA_031409835.1 Nitrospirota bacterium | reverse complement strand
GTCGACTCTCACGTGACCACCCTGATCACAGGGGTGGCGCTGTTCCTCTTCGGCACGGGACCGATCAAAGGATTTGCCGTGACCCTCTGTCTCGGAATCGGGATCAATTTGTTTACGGCCCTAATCGGCACCAAGGTCATCTTCGACCTCTTGAATCAACGACGCAAAGTGGAACAGTTGAGTATCTAGTTTGAAGGAGCCTGCATGTTAGAGATCCTCGGAAAAACCAATATCGATTTCATGGGGCAGCGCAAGTGGGCCTTTGTGTTTTCCGGCATCATGGTGGTGCTGGGGCTTGTGGCGCTCATTCAGATAGGCAGGGGGGCGGCAAATCTCGGCATCGATTTCTCGGGCGGGACCGCGGTGCAGTTGAAGTTCGACCAACCGATCCAGATCGAAGAAGCGAGAAAA
Source organism: Nitrospirota bacterium (assembly GCA_031409835.1). Taxonomy (GTDB): domain Bacteria; phylum Nitrospirota; class Nitrospiria; order Nitrospirales; family Nitrospiraceae; genus Palsa-1315. The sequence goes on along the minus strand of JANNXZ010000325.1, from coordinate 1,506 downwards.
ATCTTGGAGGCGAACGGCCTGGGCAACGCCGAGCTGCAAGAGTTCGGTCAGGAGAACAAGCTCCTGGTCCGCCTGAAGACGTCGACGACCATCGAGGAGAAGGTTGCCGATCGGGTCGTGGCGGTCTTTACGAAGGAATTTTCCTCGAATCATTTTGTGGTCGATTCCAGCACGGAAATCGGACCGACTATCGGGCAGAAACTTCAACAGGATGCTCTCATTGCGATCGTCATTTCCTTTGCCGGGATCATTATCTACGTGGCGGCGCGGTTCGAACTTCGTTTCGGCATTGCCGCGGCGTTGGCGACCTTTCATGACGTGTTGGCGGTGTTGGGCGCCTTCTATCTCCTGGATAAGGAAATTACCCTGCTTGTCGTGACGGCATTGCTGACATTAGCCGGCTATTCCATGACGGATACGGTCGTCGTGTTCGACCGTATCAGGGAAAATCTCCGGATGCGAAGGCGGGAGAGTGAAGAGACGATTATCAACAATGCGGTTAATCAAGTGTTGAGCCGAACGATCGTCACGAGTTTGACCGTCGTGTTGGTGCTGATTCCTCTGACGCTGGCCGGCGGAGAGGTCTTGCACGACTTCTCTCTTGCCCTGTTGGGCGGCGTGATCTTCGGGACCTATTCGTCTATCTTCGTCGCGAGTCCCTTGCTGTTGCTCTGGCCGGGAGGGGCAGGGCGGCTCTTGAAGCGGAGCTAGTCGGAATCTCAGGCGCGAGAAGCGAGACGCGCGCGAGACGCGCGACTCGTGAGGATGAAACGTTCGACCCGTCACGCTTTTCTCGCAAGTCTCGCGAGTCCCGCGCCAATAGCGAGATCGGGCATACCCATGACACTCTGGAGTCGGTCTCACAATCTCCAGCACAAGATCATCGCGGCGATCGTACTGGTCGGTCTCCTGCCCCTGACCCTTCTGCTTGCGCTCATCTACATCGAGGAGCGGCGCGCGCTTCGAGAAGTGACTGGCTCCAACTTCAAGGAAGTTGCCGTGGAAGCCGCTCGCCGCATCGAAATGCAGGTCAGCCGTGGGATGAACGAGGCCCAGCAGCTTGCCACGACCCCCTTTCTCCACACCGCCGTCACAGAAGCCAACCGCACCTACGAGGGAAAGGATGCGCGCAACATCCAGGGCATGATCAAGGATTGGCAGCAGCGGTGGCGTCAGCGGGGTAAGCAAAGCGAATTTCCCCTCTTCATCAATCGCATTGTCACGAACTACCTCATCCGGTGGCACGATATCCGCAAATCGGACTATGTCGGGATACTGGTGACCGATCAGCAGGGAGCGCTGGTGGTCAGCTCCATTCCACAAGTGGAGTATTTTTACGGGAAGACGCCGTGGTGGCACGCGGTGGTGAAGGGGGGAAGTTTCAGAGGCTATGTGAGCGAGATCGCGTTCGATCCTGCATTCGGAACTCATGTGGTCGTGGTGGCGGCGCCCATTCTTGACGAGACAAAAAAGACAGTGATTGGGACGGTCACCATTCTGTTGCGT
>JANNXZ010000324.1:0-5594 GCA_031409835.1 Nitrospirota bacterium | reverse complement strand
AAAATTGGTTTTCATCCATTTAAATAGGCCCAACACACAGCAGTGAGGTTAGCCAGGCACACGCTTGAAGTCTGTTGCTCGACTTCGACCTCCTGACTTTTAAGAGATCGCGGGCCTATACTGGGCTCGCTGAGCCTCTCGCAGGTTGCGGAAAAACTCGCTGTCCACCCTTCGACAAGCTCAGGGCGAACGGGGCAATGATGACAATCAAGAAGTTTCCCCCGTTCGTGGTGAGCCCTTCGACCTTGCTCAGGGCAGGCCCGTCGAACCCTGTGGTGAGCGAAGCCGAACTGCACAAACCGAGTTTTTCCGCATGCTGCTAGTGGGCTATGAAGCGGAAACCAGACATACAGGCTCTTTGCGCAAGGATATCAAGAAAGGCAGAACCACGGACGTGAGCAATCTCGCCAACCTTGATGTGATCCGCCTCTATCTACGCCAGCAGTTCCCCAAGCACCACATCGCCGATTTCGAAGAAGGCAGCAGCCGCGCGCATGTGTTCCGTATCGATGGGCCGCATGGCCACCCCCTTCATTACGCTGTCCTTGGGCTCGACTTTCTCCTCGACCAAACTGTCGAAGGCCTGCAACAGACTCTCCTGTCGTCCGGCCTGGGAGATACGCTGAAAGAAGCCGGAACCTCACCTGTGACGGTCTCGAAGACAGGGTTCAGCACCGAAGGCGCGATCGCTATCGTCTGATCACCACTGACAGGTCACCTCCACCCTGGCGTTCGAAATACCGACGACGGCTGCTCCTCGCAAGAATCCCTCCGTTAGCCATGGAGAGAACTTCAGATTTTCTCCACGTTGTCATACGGGTAGGGGCAGGCAGACCATCCTCACTGCACGCAACATTCTCACCCGCCCAACCCCGAGCGCGTCGAGACGCGCTCTTGTCCCAGGCAAGCACTGATCTACCGTGCGCGGTCTGCGAGCAAGAAAGCCAGCTTGGCGTACCCATCCCTCCCTCACCTACCCCCCCTAACGATAGGTTGACAGCCGGAAATCCAATCCTTGAGAATGTCGACATGGCGTATCGTGTGGTGATTGAACGGTTGGAGTTTCAAGGGCGTTGCGGGGTCATGCCGGCAGAACGGCGTCGACCGCAGCCCCTGGCGATCGATTTGGAATTGGACTGCGAAGGAACCGCTGCTGAGGTTGCTGACCAGATCAACAAGACCGTGGACTATGCCCATGTCGCTGAGCGGATCGTCGAGTTGGGAGAGACTCAAGACTGTGCGCTCCTGGAAACGTTCTCGGAGCAGGTCCTTGCGATGTTGTTCACAGAATTCCCTGTTGCGAAGGTCTCACTGTGGCTCAGAAAATTGGCGCCTCCTCTCTCGCACATGACCGGATCGGTTGGCGTGAAGGTGGAGCGGAGCCGCATGGCACACCAGCCGCAACAGACTGATCACGCTCCCTCGTTATTCTTAGCGCAACAGCTCCAGCTCCATCGCCTACCCAAAGGCCGCGCACTCGACGTTGCAGCCGGATCTGGACGCAATGCGCTCTATCTGGCCTCGCACGGTTTTCAGGTCGATGCGATGGATCGGAATGAGCAGGCCATGGCCCACCTCGCTGCCACGGCAAAACAACGGAACCTCCCCAACCTCACTGTTCGAACGGTGGACCTTGAACGAAAGACAGAGGAACGACCGGAATTTCCGAAGCAGGAATATGATGTGGTCGTCGTGTGCTTCTATCTCCATCGGGCACTGTTCCCCGCTATGATCGATTCACTGAAACCAAACGGGGTCTTGATCTACGAAACCTTCACCATCGACAACTACATGCGCCATCGCCATCCACGCCGATGGGAGTTTTGCCTTGCGCACAATGAATTACTGAGGCTCACGTCCACGCTTCGCGTGCTGTCGTACGACGAAGGCGAACATGACGGTGGCCATGGACCAGGCTCTGTCTTCACTGCGCGACTTGTCGCTCAACAGGCAGGTTCCAGCAACTTGCTGCACGAGTCGACATGAGTCGTCTCGATCTCCATCTCCATACCACCCACTCCGATGGGAGCCTCGCGCCGGCTGAGGTGCTACGGCTCGCCCACAAAGCAGGGGTCACCGCGCTGGCCATCACGGACCACGACATTGTCACCGGCATTCCCGAAGCCATCGCAACCGGAACTGAGCTGGGCATTGAAATCATTCCCGGCGTGGAAATCAGCTCCTTCGTTGGCAAGAGTGAACTCCATATCCTTGGCTATTGCATAGACTGGCAAAACCCGGAACTGATTCGACGCTTGGCTACCTTGCGCGAGAGCCGGCATCGCCGCAACCCGCAGATCATCGAACGGCTGCGCTCATTAGGGCTGGACGTGACCTATGAAGAGGTCCGGGCTCTGGCCGGTACGGATGCAGTCGGCCGGCCGCATATTGCGCGGCTCTTGATGGACAAGAAATATGTCACGTCTGCCAAAGATGCCTTTGACAGGTATTTAGCAGAGGGGCGCCCGGCTTATGTGGCGCGTGAACTACCCCTGCCGATTGATGCCATCGCCTGGATCAGAGCCGCCGGTGGTGTAGCTGTGCTGGCCCATCCTACCTGGGCCAAGGTATCCGGAGAAGGGCTGAACACACTCCTGACGACATTGAAAGCTGAAGGCCTCGGCGGCATTGAAGTCCACTACAGTACACACACGAAGCGACAGACAACTGAGTATCTCGACCTGGCCAAGCGGCTGGACATGTTAGTGACCGGTGGAAGCGATTTCCACGGCATCACCAAACCGGACATCGAAGTCGGTACAGGCCGAGGTGATTTGAAAGTATCCGAGAAGCTGCTCGACCCCCTGAAGAAAGCCGCCCTCTCCGTCCCTCACTCGTAACTCATATCTCGTCGTTCGCCTATCTGGTCCCTTTGGTCTGTTTTGTCTATCTCGTCTAGCACCAGACAGACCAGAGAGACGGGGCGACAACGAGACAGACCAAAATACCGCTTCACGGGCGCCGAGAGCGTTACCGCATATTTCCTCCAATTCGTTGACTCTCCTAACCCATCCGCTACACTTTGAAACGTTCACGGACACCCTTAAAGATTCCTATGTCAAAATCCTGGACTTGGACCGCTCCCTATACCTTTCTCATCTTGGCTGTGCTCCTCGCCGGTCCCTTGTTGAGCAGCCTGGCAGTGGCCCAATCTGTCTCACTCCCGTATCTACATTTCAGTGGGCCGCACGCCATTCGATTGGTGGCCAACCTCCTCGCGCTCGCCATCCTTTGGATCTTCGCCCTCGTTGCCTCTGGAAAAATCCCAGATAACGGTCGTGGATCGAGCTTTCTCCGCCGGCTCATCCTTCCGCTCACGACCCTCATCGTCGTGCTGTTCGCCAACAAAGCGTTCAGGACCGTGGGCCTGCCACTGATTGAACAGATAGGCCCTTCTCAATTCACCATAGGGTATGCAATCGGTCTCGTCGGTTCCGGCCTCTGGCTCACGGCAGCCTGGATCATGAACCGGAATTCGCTGCGCGAAGCATTCGCTCCCCCCAGACAGACGCAACGCCAAGAGGCGCAGGCACTCTCCGAGGATGAGGACATAGGACAAGAAGAAGCAGAGGCTCCATCAGAGCCAAAGAATACAGCCGCCACAACAACAATCAATGGCGGCACACCAAACATGCTCGGGCGCTACAAGGTGTTGAAAGAGCTCGGACGCGGCGCAATGGGACTGGTCTACCTGGGAAAAGATCCGACGATCCAGCGTTTTGTGGCCATCAAGACCATGCGACTTGATCAGATCGACAACGACGACAAGCTGCAAGAGGTCAAGGCACGGTTCTTCCGCGAAGCAGAATCCACCGGGCGTCTCTCCCACCCCAACATCGTGACCATCTATGATGCAGGAGAAGAGGGCGATTTAGGATATATCGCCATGGAACTCATCGAGGGAACCCCCTTGAAACAGTGGTCACGAAAACCCAACTTGATGCCGGTCGATGAGATCCTCCTGACTGTGGCTACCGTCGCGGACGCCCTGGACTACGCCCATCAACACGGTGTTGTCCATCGCGACATCAAGCCGGCGAACATCATGATCACGAAGGATCGCGTCGTGAACGTCATGGGTTTCGGGATTGCGAAGATAGCCTCGTGCAGCAAGACACAAACAAATATTGTGATGGGCACACCGACGTACATGTCACCAGAGCAAATCGCGGGCAAGAAAGTGGACGGCCGGTCTGACATTTTCTCACTCGGTATCGTGCTGTTTGAGCTCCTCACAGGACAGCTGCCGTTTACCGCCGACAACCTGTCGGCGGTCCTCTTCAGCATCGCCCATCATCCGCATCCCGCCATTCAACCATTGCGACCGGATCTTCCCCCAATGGTGCAGGAGATCGTGGACCGCGCGTTACAAAAAGAATTGCCGCACCGCTATCGGCGCGCAGATGAATTCGCAAGCGATCTCCGCGCCTGCCTACAGAGTCTCGCGGCCTAAGGGAGGTGTCGTCTGGCACTCGAACGATTGCATAGCGCCAAATCCGATACCGGACTCAAGCGGCCCCATAACGAAGATCGCTTTGTGGCTGACCCTCTGCTCGGCCTCTATGTCGTCTGTGATGGCATGGGCGGCGGCAACGCCGGCGAAATTGCCAGCGCCATCGCAGTCGAGGCGATTCAGGCGCATCTGGTTGAAGCAGCCCGGCACACAGACCTGCCGCTGATCGGCGACTGCGATGCCACCGTGTCGGCGCCGGCCAATCGTCTTGCCAGCGCGATTCGTATAGCGAACGATGCCATCCATCGCGAGTCATGGAGCAGGCCTGACTATGCCGGAATGGGTACCACCGTGGTCGCCGCACTGCTTCGTGAGGACGTGCTCGCCATCGCCCATGTCGGAGACAGCCGGCTCTACCTCGTTCGAAACGGAGCGATCCAAGCCCTCACCACAGACCATTCTTGGGTGGCCGAGCAGGTCCTCAAGGGGTTCATCACAGAAGATGAGGCCAAACACTCCCCCCGCAGGAACGTCGTGACTAGAGCCCTCGGCATCGAGAGCAGCATCGACGTGGAACTGACGGAGGTTCCGGTCAAGAGCGGAGACATGCTGTTGCTCTGCTCAGACGGACTGACCCGTGATGTCCAGGCGAACGACATTCTTCACGTCCTCAGTGGATCGGAAGACCTTCCCACCATGTCCGATCGCCTCATCGTCATGGCAAACGAAGCCGGCGGCGAAGATAACACCACCGTGATCATCGTGGCCCTGCGGGATGAGCTCCACGCCGGGCTGTGGGAGCGGCTAAAAAAACGATTCGCCGCGTAACGAATCACCGGGATCTTGCACAGGAGGACATACGATGCCTGAAACTCTGCCACAACCGGCCACACTGCTCGTCAAACTTCACGGGCAAGGCTCGCAGTATATCGAACTGACCCTTGAGACCTTGACGATCGGCCGGAAAGCCGACAATACCCTCGTCATCGAGGATCCCGCCGTCTCAGGGCGTCATGCGCGGATCGTTAAGGTTCAGGCCGTCTTCTTTCTCGAAGACCTGATGAGCACTAACGGCACCGCCATTAATGGCAAGCCGATCACGCGCCACCAGCTACGTGACGCAGATGTGATCACCATCGGC
>JANNXZ010000323.1:0-18399 GCA_031409835.1 Nitrospirota bacterium | reverse complement strand
GTCGTTGCGCGGCATCGATAGACCTCAATCAGGGGCCGACAAGCAGACGCTGGGTACGTTTTGTCACGGCAGGAGTCATCCTCGGCAGTAAGAAGTACATGTATTGGAGTGGCCAAGTAAGGCTGTCGTGGTACGACAGCGATGGGCGCTTCACTTCTGCTCGGCTAAGTGGGAATGTCTCTCGTCCCATCATACGATGTTCTCGATTGATGGGTGAGCTTTATGATATCGCCGTCCTTGACCACCGTATCCTCACCACTCACTTTTTTATTCACGGCAATCAACAGATCTCGATTCAGCAGGAATTCCAGCAATGGACCCATGCGATCCTGGTTCGATACAATGAGTTGCCTGACCGTGGTCGGCTCCGAGACCTCACATTCGAATTCTGTTTCTCCGACCGCATTGCGAAGCGTCAATCCAAAAACCAGCACTGTAACCATTGAACCCTCGTTATTTGGTTTATTTTGTTTGTTTGGTTGATTTGCTTCATCTGGTTAGTTTCGTTCAACCAAAAAACCAGACAAACCAAATAAACAAAACAAACCAGCCCTATGCCCGGTCTGCTGCCTCGTAGGCCTCTTGAATAAGCTGGGCCACGTGCTTGACCTCCGCTACGCCTTGCAATCCCGTACGCAGTTGAATCATACAGGCCGGGCAACTCGTCGCCACAACTTCGGCGCCGCTCTGTTCAACGGCTCGCCGCTTTCGTTCAACAATGCGCTGCGACGTCTCAAAGTCCTTCACGAGATAGGTTCCGGCTCCACCCGCGCAGCGATCGGCGTCTGGCATTTCCACATACTCCACGCCAGGCAAGCCTCGCAGAATTGCACGAGGCTCCTTCGTCACTCCCGCAGCGCGCAGATGGCAGGAGGAATGGTAGGCCACCTTGCACTTCGTGGCCTGCTGACTGGCCATGGCCGGTTTCACTGGCGACTGTGACACAAACTCCGAAATATGTGTCACCCGTTTGGCCAAGGCTTGGGCCGCCTCTTGTTCAGGCTCACCGGCGAACAAGGTGGGGTAGTCCTTCAGCATGAGGGTGCAGGAGGCGCAGCCGGTCACCACCTTGTCGTACCCAGCCATCGACACGAGATTGACCCGTGCCCCTTCTTTAGCCAACGCGCGATGCCCATAGGTTTCGATCGGCGTCCCGGAGCAGCGTTGCATCGGCAGATCCGGCTCGACCCCATGTTTTCGCAACACAGCAATGACCGCATCCCCCACTCCATCGTCGAAATAGTTGGCCGCGCAGCCATGGAAATAGGCCACCGGGGAGCGAGCCACTTGCCCGACCTGGGGAATCAGTTTGGGGTAGCGGTCTCGGAGATGTCGTCGGGCGAGTCGAGGCAGCACTAGCTGAGACGACAGCCGGGCTGTTTCAGCGAGACCACGCATGAACGGTTTCGTCAGACGATCGAGCAGGCGCCGTATCCGAGGCCGATCCCATATCGATTGGTACCTCGCGAGAAGCTTTAAGAACCGCTCGAACTTCGCTGTTTGTGCATGGAAACGAAATATTACACCAGCCATCTTATTCGGATGCTCGGCGCGCCGGTCCAGAATGAGTTGAGACACATCGACTCCAGCCGGACAGGCCGTACGGCAGGACTTACAGTTAAGGCAGGCCTCCACGACTCTCTTTGAATTGAGATAGCTGTAGTTCTTATCGGTGACGATCTCGAACCAGCCACGCGAACTCATGTCTTCCGATTGAAAGACATCGTAGACCGGGCAGACGGCATTACACTTGGCGCAGGTCGCGCAGGGTTTGGATAATCGCTCATAGTCGATATGGTCCGTGAAGGGCCTGTCGCTGATCTTGATACCGGGATTGAGCACCCCTGAGGGATCGAAGCTCTGCTTCACCCGCACAAACAGGTCGTACAGCTCCGGGCCGAACATCGTCTTCACGTATTCAGCGCGCACACGGCCATCCCCGTGCTCCCCACAGATCGAGCCGCCGAAGCGGCCTAAGACTGTTTGGTGAATTTCGTGATAGCCCTGCACCATCTTCTGAAAATCGTCTTGGTCGTTCACGTCGAGCAAGGGAATGATGTGGGCGTTCCCATTCCCGATATGACCGAAAATCGCGACCGGCACCAGCTGCCCGGCGAAGAACTCTTCCAGATACCGGATGAGTTCACTGATCCGTTCAGCCGGCACGACCACATCATCGACAAAGTTGATAGGTTTCTTCCGAGGATCGAATCGATAGAGCGTAGGATAGAGCGCCTTCCGGGCCTTCCATAATTGGTCTCGCTGCTCAGGGTCGAAGGCGATCACAGGATCGGACGTGAGGCGATAGCGGCGACAGATCTCGGTCATGCGCTCAGCCTGCGCGCGGAGATCAGTCTGCGCGCCCTCAGCATCCAATTCAATCAGAAGGGTGGCAGCCGCATCTGCCGGGATGCCATGCTTCGCCCGCCCGATCAAATTGAGCGTGTTGGCATCCATTACTTCCAACGCGCTCGGACTCAACTCCAGCAGTTTCGGCACCGCATCGCCCACATCCTCCAAGCGATGAAAATGGATGAGCGCTGTGAGGGTCGCGCGAGGTTTCTCAACTAGCTTGATGGTCGCTTCACTGAAAAGACCAAGCGTGCCTTCGCTACCGACAAATAGTTTTGGAAGATCGAAGCGGCCTTGTGCCATCCCATCAATGAGACCAAAGAGGTTATAGCCACAGCTATTCTTGCTGACCGTCGGACGTTTCTGCTCGATCAGCGCGGCATGGTCTTGTAGCAGAGACCGCAAATCGTGAAGCGGCCTGTGCGCCTTCAGCAGATCGGCGCAGATCGGATCGTCGAGCCCATAGGCCTTGGCATCCAGCCACTCGCCGGATTGCAGGCAGACACGGAGCGCCGCCACATTGTCTTTGACGGAGCCGTAGCGTAGCGTGTGCGGACCGGATGAGTTGTTCGCCAACATCCCACCGAGCTTGCACATCTCGCCGCTCGATGGATCGGGGCCGAACAATAATCCATGCCGCCCTAGTTGTGCATTCAACTCAGCCTGAACGATTCCCGGTTGCACACGCGCCCAGCGCTCTTCGTCATTTAACTCCAGCACCCGATTCAGGCGCGAGACGTCCAGAATGATCCCAGACCCGATCGCCGAGCCGGTCAGATTCGTTCCGGCGGCGCGGGGCGTCAACGGGATCCCCCGCTGCACGGCATACCGCACCGTGGCGGCGATGTCGTCCTCGGACTCCACAAGCACGACGGCCTTCGGCGTCATCCGATAGATGCTCGCATCCACCGCATAGGCAGTGAGCGTTGAGTAGTCGTCCTTTACCTTATCGACCCCTATGGCAGCACGGAGGTCCGAAGCGATGGCGCGGGAACGTTCAGGCAGAATGAGAGTTGGTGCAGTCATGGGTTAATGCGTCATTCATTCTAGATGGACTCTTGAGACCAGCACAAGTCTGGGGCAACCCCGGTCTGTCTGGTCTTTCTGGTTGGTCTGGTCTATCTGGTCAGTTTCGTTCAACCAAACGCACGAGATGGACCGAACAGACCAGATAGACCGAATAGACCAGACAGACTGGCAGATTTTTTCAGCAGCCTGCTAAGATCCGAGATACAGATAGGAGTACGCGCCTATGACCGACACACGTCCCACCCTTTATCTTTCACGTCTTCTCCCCGATCCCGTCATGGCCATCGTGCGGGAACGATTTCAACTGGTGCAGGAACCGCTCGATTCATTGCCTAGCCTGTCAGCGCTTCGTGAGGGACTCTGCCACGCTGACGCCGCGATCGTGACCTTGGGCGATCGCATCGAGGCCGAGACCATTCATGCGGCCACTCGGCTCAAAATTCTGGCGAACTATGCGGTGGGGTATAACAATATTGACCTTGCTGCCGCGCGAGCGCGTGGTCTGATCGTGACAAATACTCCAGACGTCTTAACGGATGCCACCGCAGATCTGACCTGGGCGTTACTCCTAGCCACGGCACGCCGCGTCGTCGAAGGCGACGCCCTCGTTCGATCAGGTCGATGGACAGGGTGGAGCCCCACGCAACTCATGGGAGCAGAAGTCTCAGACATGACGTTGGGGATTATCGGCATGGGGCGGATCGGGCAAGCGGTAGCCCGCCGCGCGGTCGGGTTTCGCATGCAGGTGCGCTACCACACACGCCAACCTATGGCCGCAGCATCTCATCCTCAGGAGTGGGAGTACCGATCGCTAAAAGATCTCCTCGGAGAATCCGATATGGTAACAATCCATCTACCTCTCACACCCAGCACCCATCATCTGATCGGCGCGCGTGAATTGGCCTGGATGCGTCCCACCGCCTTCCTCATCAATACCGCTCGTGGTCCGATCATCGATGAAGGAGCATTGGTCGAGGCTCTTAAATCTGGAACCATCGCCGGCGCAGGGCTCGACGTCTATGAACAGGAACCGGCCCTGCACCCAACCTTGACACAACTACAGCAGGTGGTGCTGCTCCCCCACCTGGGCTCCGCCACGCTGCATGCGAGGGTTCAGATGGGACTGGTCTGTTTAAGAAATATTGAAGCCGTCTTAGCGGGGCGTTCGGCACCAAACCAAGTTCAGTAGACTGGTTTATTTGGTTTGTCTGGTTGATTTGGTTCATCTGGTTAGTTTCGTTCAACCAAAAAAACAAAACAAACCAAACAAACGAAATAAACCAAATACCTGTTAGCTTGCGGAGCGAAACATCGGGGTAGACTCAGCTAGAGCTCTGCGTGCATGGGTTGATTCGAGTCGTTGCGGTACGTCGTGGAAGGTCGGAATCGATTCGTAAATTTCGGCAGCCTTGTCCCACTGTTCTTGGGCTTCGTAAAGTAAGCCGAGTTCATAGCGAATGGCTTGTGCCTTGTCCCCTTGGCACTTCGGTTCCTGCAGCAGCAGCTCGAGCTGTGTACTTGCCGACTGGCATTCTCCCTGCTCTTTCAAGCAGACCGAGATCATAAGACAGGAGTCCAAGAAGAAGTCGTGGCTCTGCATCGAGAAACCAAACTCTTCTTTCGCTTCGTCCAGCAGCCCCATGTTCTTATAGGCCACTCCCAGCGTGTAGTGCGTCTCTGCATCAGTCTCGTTCCCAGGTGGAGTGGGGATCGATGGTTCGACGACAGGGACTGACGCCTGAAGTATCGGCGAAAACATCGAGGCCCATTTGGCGACCAATGGGCTGGCCGGAGCGAGTTCTTTGATTTTCTGATAGAGACTTGCCGGTTGAGTCGGACTCTCATCGTGTGGATGCGCCAGACGTAATTCAAGGGCGTAGGAATATTGCAAAGCCGCATCAGCGGTATCGCCTTTGGATTCAAGCAGGGACGCGAACAGCTCTCGAGCCTCTGCATGATCCGGCTGCTCCATGACCAAGCGGCTGAGCCATGCTTCCGCCTCTGCCTGCTGGCCGGCCTTCATGTATGCCTGGAACTGCTCGCGTGTCGAGAGGGCGGGCGAGAGGGAAGCGAGCAAGCCTGCCTCTTGCGACACTCGTCCCCATTGCTGGTCCGGCTCGGCATTCCACGAGAACCCGCTCGCCTGCGTGATTGGTTCAGGCTCTGCAGGCGCAGGCTCCGTCTCGGCAACTGAGGAAGACCTTTCTTGTGGAGAGGTGTCTTTGGAAGTCACGCTCCATGGATCGTCCGGCGCCGTTCCAGTCCATGAAAATTCCGGCGAGTTCTGCGGCGCGGAAGTAGTCGTGTCTGTCGCCGCCTGAGGCGCCACCGGCACAAGCGCTTCGGCAGGGTTCTCGCCGTTCATGAGCGCTGAGAGCTTCGCGACAACGGGATTGTCCGGAGCGAGCGACTTGATCTTCTCAAAGAGTTCATAATGGAGAGTGGGCATGCCAGGTTCTGGATGCTGGAGCAACAGCTCAACCGCCTTCCCATACTGGAGCACCGCGTTGGCGGCATCGCCTTTCCCTTCATAAAGCTCTCCATAGAGTTCAAGGATCGCAACTGACTGAGGTTCGACCGCTAAAAAATCGGTAATCAGCGATTCCGCTTTCACATGATCTTGTGCGCGCAAGGCCGCCCCTGCAAGGTAGCGGTATTCGCCGAGCGCCACCTGTAGATCTCCGCGTTGCAGGTGTAACTTCGCGAGTAATTGACAGACCTCCGGATTGCCCGGTTCTTTGGTCAACAACTGATTGAGAATAGCCTCAGCCCCGGCAAACTGTTTGGCCTCAATGCGGCGGGTGGCTTCTGACAGCAGATTGAGCGGCTCGGCGGTCTTGGACGGGCCTCCTGCAGAGCTGGCTCCCGGCTTGACGGCCTGGCTCGGATTCCCATTGGTCTTTGTGAAATGTTCGATGTACTGGGCGGCCTCACTATTGGCAGGATCGATCCGTAAGACGGCTTGATATGCCTCCTTCGCCTCAGCATGGCGCTGCTGTGCAGACCGCTCCCGCCCCAATTGCAAATAGACCGTTGTGGCTTCGTCCTGCCTATTTTCTTGCAGGCACAATTCTGCCACCCGCTGCTGGGCGTCCAGATTCGAGGGATCCTGGCTGACGATCTTCTTGTAGATGTCCAGAGCGTCTTTGCTTTTTCCCGCTTTGAGATAGTGTTTCCCGAGTGTGAGATAATCTTGGACCGCGCTACTCAGGAGACCGCGTTCGGCATTGAGGTCTCCAAGATGCCGGAATACATCGTACCGTGAGGGATCGAGCTTTAAGATTTTCTTGAACGTGGCAATCGCCTTGAGGGTGGCCCCTTCAGCACGGAAGGCATTGGCCGCTTGCGTAAAAGCTAGAACGGCATCGTTGGTGGATTGGCGTTTGATGTGTAACTCACCGATTGAATTGAAGATACTTCCATCGCCAGGCGACTCAGCGGAGAGCTTCTTCCATTCATTGATGGCAGCATCGAACTGGCCCCGCGATGCAAAGAGCTGTGCGCTTTTCAATATGCTACTGCGGTCGATCGCCAAGTCAACCCTCCCTAGCCTGCATGACTCATGAAGCTTCTGCTGCAACCGTGGATACGAGGCTGTGACGGGCAGTCTCGCCGGTCAGCCCTTCGACATACAGCACGAGTATGCCTCAGGGCTTTGCGTCTGCACGTTTTTGTAGACGAACCTTCATGAATAATGTGGACTAACGATCAAACGCTAACAGTGCCTATGAAACTTGTCAACGAAATTGGGCATTTAGCCGGCGTTTTTCACCCGCGTCTCGAGGGGCTTGTGAGAAAAATAGAACGGGTGAGAGGGCCTGAAGTCTGAAACTGAGAAGGCTGAAGTTTGAAGTTCCGAACACTTCAGCCTTCTGACTGCACCTGTCGCGCACCGCTTGCTTGTCTCGCTCACACTTCAGAAACACGAAGGCCTGCCCTAGATGAATGGCAGGCCTCCCTGAGACACAATCCGGCAGAATGCACGTTCACGACTCAGCAACGGCCGCCTTCAAGACGTTCGAAGCCTGAGGACCTTTTGCGCCTTGCACGACCTCAAATTCGACGTTCTCTCCCTCTTTCAAGGTCTTGAATCCTTCTCCTTGCAGCGCGGAATAATGGACGAAAACATCGTCCCCGCTCTCAAGGCGAATAAACCCAAATCCCTTCCGATCGTTGAACCACTTAACCGTACCTTTTGTCATCACAAAAATACTCCTTTCCTAACGTCCACGCGCAGTGACGTGGCCGGTCCCGGAACCCAGCTGGCGCATACCCAATGAAAAAAAAAGACAGAACGAAGTGACGGGTGAAATGGCGGGCTCATTGGAGAGACAAGATCGATCACGAAACCCATCTCAGTTACGATACGGGCAGCATGTACCACGGCGTTTCAAATGTTGTCAAGCCATACTTTGACTGCGGGCTCGCCAGGCGTGAGGTAGACAACCCTCGCCCGCTCGCCTATATATAGTGACAGACTGGGCCTGAGCCTGTCCGACGTTGCCTTCGTGAGGAGCGTGATTCTTCGAATGTTTCTACGAACGCTACTGGATCGCTACATCTTCACCGAACTCCTTTCCCCCTTTAGTATCAGCATCGGGGCGCTGTGTTTTGTGATGCTCACGCGGGAACTCCTGCGTTTAGTAGAACTGCTGGTCTCCAAAGGCGTCGGTATCCTAGCGGTCTTGGACGTCTTTGCCCATCTGATGCCTTCGTTCCTCGTGTTGACCCTCCCGATCGCCGGGCTCATCGCCTCGATCACCGCCTTCGGACGACTGTCCTTTGACAAAGAACTGGTGGCGATGCAGACCGCGGGCCTGAGCCTCATGCGCTTGGCTCGCCCTGTGCTGCTCTTTGCCTTGCTCGTGTTCGGGCTGACCTTGTGGTTGGCGCAGTGGGGGCAACCCTGGAGTTCCATAAATCTTAAAAAAGTGGCGCTGAATCTCCTGAAGGATCAGCTGGTGCTCGCACTGGAGCGAGGAACATTTAACGAGCCCATCCCAAAAATCATGATCTATGTCCCGGATGGGACTCCCGAACAGGCCACGCCAGGGATCTTTGTCTCCGACGAGCGGAAAGCAGATGAGCCTCGCATCATCGTGGCACAGCAGTTCGAAGTCATCATGGATGCCTCGACCGATCAAGTCGCTTTACGCCTGCAACACGGAGTCATTCACAGCCGGCCGAATCAGACCGATCAATACGAGCACGTATCCTTCGCCAGTTACGATCTGAAACTCCCGCTCAACCAAAGCGGCTACTCGTCCACGGAGGAACGTCCATCGTACGATGCCATTATCGCCCAGCTCACACAATCCCAATGGCGCGACCCGTCCGCGCTCCGACGATTGATGGAGTATTATAAAGATCTGGCCTTTCCGACTGCCTCACTGATATTTTGCCTGTTAGGCGTCCCTCTCGGCATCGCCTCGAAACGCTCCGGTCGAATCGGCGGATTCGCAGTCGGCGTGCTGGCCATCGTCGTCTACTATATGCTGAATATCGCGTCAGAATTCCTAGTCACGACGGCAGCCCTGCCGCCCTTTGCTGGCGCCTGGATACCCAACGGCGTGTTCGCTGTCACCACGGTCGTGTGGTTTTCTATCATGAGTCGCCGGTAACCCCATGCCCATTCTCTTCCGCTATCTCCTTCGCGAGTACACCAAGATCTTCATGATGTGCTTTAGCGGGCTGATGACGAGTTATCTCGTCCTCGACTTTTTCGAAAAAGTGCGCCGCTTCTTGCGCTACGATGCCAACTGGCTCGACGTTCTGACATATTTCCTTCTCAAAACTCCCGCAATTTCATTCCAAATCGCGCCGCTGGCCATTCTGATGGCCACATTGCTGACTTTCGGATTACTCTCCCGGGGCCACGAAATCACGGCCATGCGCAGTTGCGGCATCAGCCTACTCTGGATCACTTCTCCCTTTATCATCTTTGCCGCAGGAATTACCCTCATACTCTTGCTCTTCAGTTCCACCATCATCCCGTTAGCTGCAAACAAATCCGAAGAGATTCGGACGACCCGCATCGAAAAAAAGCTGCCCGCTGCAGCCGTGACACTCAAGCAGCCCTGGACGAGAGTGAGCACCAACAGCCTCATGCATGTCACGAGCGTCTCCGTCGGCGGGGAACTCTTAGGCGGTGTACGTCTCTTTCAATTCGATCCCAACTTCCAATTGACCGAGGTGACTGAAGCCGACGAAGCCCGCTATCGTGACTCTACATGGACGCTCTACCAGGGACGACACCGACAATTTTCACCTAAGGGAACGGTATCGACCACCGCGTTCGATCACCAAGCCCTAATGCTGACCCTTATTCCCGATGACTTCACCACATGGCTCGCCGGCGATTCTGAATTGATGACGTTCCATGATATCCGGGCCTACTCCAGACGCCGGCCCCAGCAAGGCTCCCAAACCTCACGACTTACCACAGATTACTACGGCCGTATTGCGTTCCCCTTCGTCACCGTGGTCATGGTCTTGGTCGGCATTGCGTTGAGTCTGCGCCGGAGTGGGGCCAGAGGGGGCAGCATGGCGATAGGCATTGGGCAAGCACTCGCTATCGGCTTCTGCTATTGGACAACACACTCCATTGCCATCGCACTTGGCCGTGGCGGGGTCATGACGCCTCTGATTGCCGGCTGGATGGCCAACATGCTCTTCATGAGTGTTGGTCTCTATCTGATGTTCAAGGTGCGGTACTAGCGTGTGACAGGCTGAAGGGCGAAGGGAAGGCTGAAGGTGGGGGCTAGGCTGAAGACTGAAGTGTTCGGACTCTGACCTTCAGCCTTCCCAGCTTCAGCCTTGAGCCCGCCTATTTCGCGCCTGGTTGACTGCTCACGGCGCTTCCGGTAAGTAGAGGCAAGAGCATTACGAGAGGGATATTAAGAAAATGCGCTCGCGTGTCGTCGTCACAGGGTTGGGAATCGTCTCTCCAATCGGTATCGGAGTGAGTGAGTTTTGGAAAGCCGCCCTCGCCGGTCAATCCGGCGTCTCAGCCATCACATCGTTCGATCCGTTTCCCATGGACGGCTACCGATCCAAGGTCGCAGGCCAGGTACGGGACTTCGCAGTCGAACGGTTTCTCGACTCAGCCCATGGTGAGCGTGTGGACCGGTACGCCCAGTTTGCCCTCGTGGCAACGAAGGAAGCGCTGGCAGACTCGGGCCTTCAGATAGCGAAGGAGAACCCTCACCGAGTCGGGGTTATCGTGGGAGCCGGCATGGGCGGAATGGTGATGGGCGAGCGTGAAATCACGCAGCTCTACCAACAACAGAAGCCCCATCGCGTCCACCCAAACTTTATTCCCGTCATCACCCTCAATTCAGCCTCCGGCATTATCGCGATGGCCTACGGCGCCAAGGGCCCCAACCTGACCATCTCGACGGCTTGCTCCTCCAGCGCCCACGCGCTCGGACAAGCGCTCCACTCTATCCGCGAGGGCCGGGCCGATGTCATAATCGCTGTAGGAGCCGACGCCAGCATTACCCCGCTCGTCTTCGCCGGATTTTGTTCCCTGCGCGCCCTCTCGTCCAAATTCAACGATCACCCGGAGCAGGCCTCTCGGCCCTTCGATCGATTGCGGGACGGTTTTGTCATGGGAGAAGGCGCTGGGACGCTCATCTTGGAATCGGCTGCGCATGCCAAGAAACGCAAGGCGAGAATCTATGCCGAAATTTCCGGCTACGCCGCCACCAGCGAGGCCTATCACATGGTCATCCCCCGTGAAGATGGCCTGGAAGTGGCCAATACGATGAAGCTGGCCCTTGCGGATGCCGGCATAACCCCGGCACAGGTGGATTACATCAATGCCCACGCCACGTCGACGACCATCGGCGATGCCGTCGAAGCCAAGGCGATCAGACAACTTTTTAAATCGCGCGCCGATAAAATCGCCATCAGCGCCACCAAATCACTGATCGGCCACACGCTGGGCGCTGCCGGAGCCATAGGAGGCATCGCTTCGGTGCTGGCCCTTCACACAGGCCAGATTCATCCGACCGCGAACTACGATGACCCAGATCCAGCTTGTGCATTGGCAGGACTTTCCCGTTCAGCGCAAGAACGTCGCGTGAAAGTTGCCTTACTGAATGCCTTTGGATTTGGCAGCAACAACGCTGCTGTGGTATTCAAACAAGCGGGACGTGAAAGGTGAAACGTAAGGCGTGAAACGTATCGGCGGAAGATCACTCGGCAGTCATGCGTTTCACGTTTCACCTTTTACCTTTCACGGTTAACGACGGAGAGCATCGACCGATGGCAACAGATCCCACCATATCACTAAAGATCCGTACCGCTTTGGGTGAATACCTGAAACGTGATCCGGCCACGATACTGACCGCACAGCATCTGCGTGAGGATTTAGGCCTCGACTCGATGGCCGTGATCGAACTGCTGTACCGCATTGAGGAAGCCTTCGATCTCCAAATCCCCGACCAAGACCTGGTGGGGCTGACGACAGTTGGCCATGTCGTGAGCTATGTCGAGAAACGATTGGGAAAACCTGCCTCACCGACTCGAACAAAAAAACCAATACAGTCCTCTAAGCCGAAGGGCAAAAAGAAGTCCTAACCCATATGGCGACTCGGGCAAGTAGTCCTATCACACTGAAACAGATCCACGACGTCGTCGGCGGAGAGCTTGTAGGCTCGCCACAAGCAACGATTACGAGTCTGGCCGGCTTTGAATCAGCAGGGCCCAACGAATTGACCTTCGTCACCGGCGATCGGATGCTCAAGACGAGCGCGCCTACTTCAGCCGGAATACTCCTCGCCCACCGTCGTCTTGTAGAGATCACCAACCCCCACATCGTCGTCGCCAATCCCGCACTGGCCTTTGCGCAAGTCGCTCGGACATTCTTTTCCCCCGCCGCCCCTCCTCGTGGAATTGCCGCAGCCGTTGTCCGTGGCATTGATACTCAGGTCGGTTCCGATATCTCGATCTGGCCGGGAGTCACTCTTGGAGATCGGGTGACGATTGGGGATCGGGTGACACTCTATCCTGGTGTGTTTATCGGCAGCGATACGACCATCGGAGACGATACGCTGTTGTATCCCAATGTTGTCGTCAGAGAAGGGTGTACGATCGGAGCGCGAGTGATCGTCCATAGTGGCACGGTGATCGGAAGCGACGGATTCGGCTATGTGCAGGACCAGGGACGGCATTACAAGATTCCCCAACTCGGCGGAGTCACGATTGAGGATGACGTCGAGCTTGGAGCAAACGTCACGGTCGATCGCGCCACCCTCGGCCAAACAGTTATCAAGCAGGGCACCAAGATCGATAATCTGGTCCAGATCGCCCATAACGTGACAATCGGCGCCCATTCAATTCTTGTGGCACAGGTTGGGATCGCCGGCAGTACTCGTGTGGGGCATCACGTCATGATCGGTGGACAGGCAGGCCTGGCAGACCATCTTGTCATTGGAGATCAGGTCATGATTGCCGCTCGCGCAGGTGTCAATCGCAGTCTCGAACCCAATCAGATCGTCTCAGGGGCGCCCGTGATGCCGCATGAAGTGTGGGTGAAAGCCCAAGCCGTGATCCCACGACTTCCTGAACTCAGACAGGCCATCCGCACATTGGAAGAGCGGATGAAACAGCTGGAAGCAGCGCACATGGTACGGGGTAAGAAGAAGGGGTAGGCATGAATTGTCCCTGTAGTTGTTCGTCGCCACACCGATGATGATCGCGAGATCAAGGGGCAGGTCACGGAAGCCTACCTCTCGTCCCTGCTCAATCAAGTGATTCAAGACTCGCCTTTCTACCTTACAAACAGCGAACAATCTCAGGGCAACACGATTCGCACCGTCTCGGTCGGAATCCGGCATTCGATCTCTTGTGCGATCTCCGTATCCCAACCGATTGCAGAATCTTCTACTCGGTAGCCCCACGCAAAACTGTTCATCCCTCTTCAGAGGTCTGGCTCTCTTCCCCTTTGCAGTGCTATCATGCGCCCTGCACGCACGAGGAGGCGAGTATGGATCTCGATGCATTTAGACAGATGGTCGCCAAAAACCCAAAGGGCTTTCTTGGCCGTTATGGGCTCGGGAATAAACTCATCCAGGAGGGTGGCAGTCTCGATGAAGCCGTCGAACACCTGACCGTCGCCACACAGCTGGACCCAACTCACGTTGCGTCGCATCTCCACCTCGGGCGTGCTTTGGTTTCTTTGGGGCGGAAGGACGAAGCGAAACCCATCTTGCAAGCCGGCATCGACGCCTCACGTTCCGGTCGATCCAACGGAGGGGGAGACTTGGTCCCTGAGATGGAAGTATTGCTACGATCATTGGGATAATGAGTCGGATCGTGCTAAGGCAAGGAGCGGCCCATGAAGATTGAAGAAGCGAGACAGCGAATCGAATCGGCGATGACGCAGTACGGGGCGCACGCCGGGGCGGCGATCGATCTGGTGATCAGCGAAGTGAAGTCCGATCTCGGCCTATCCACGGCCAATGAATTGATCGATGAGTTCGACCTCGAATTGCAGTACAACATCGCCCCGATAGAACCGGGATTCTCAAGCAGCTAGCCGGAAAATTTTCGCCTTGCCTAGCATTTGGTGCGCCATCTCCGGACATGGCTACGGCCACGCGGCGCAAGTGGTCCCCGTACTCAATGCACTGGGCTCCCTCGTCCCCGGAGTGACGGCCATCCTCCGTACCACAGTCCCCGCCTCATTTTTTCGCGACCGGCTGGCGATCCAGTGGACACTCAGCCCCGCACAACAGGATGTCGGCTGTATCCAAGACGGCCCCCTCAAGATCGACATCGAATCGACCTGGGCGGCACATCAGCACTTCCACGACACCTGGGACACACGTCTGTCCCACGAAGTCGCCGCCATGCAGGCGGCATCCCCAGCACTGGTTATCGCCGACACCCCCTACCTCGCCATCGAGGCCGGTTCCCGTGCACAGATACCAACCGTCGCCCTGATGAATTTTACCTGGGATCTCGTGCTCAAAGAATATTGCTACGCATCAGACCCTTCACAGCAGCAGTTGATTCAACGCATCCGTGAATCCTATGCAAAAGCCACCATGGCCCTGCGCATCATCCCTGCGCCCAACATCGATGCCTTCTCACACATCATCGATATTGGCCCGATAGCCAGCCCTCACTTTCCTGAGCGAGACCGCCTGGCCTCTGCGCTCACGTTGGCACCCAACGAACGAACAGTCCTGGTGGGATTCGGCGGTATTCCACTCACATCCCTCCCACTTGAACAGATGGAACAGCTCCATCGCTATCGCTTCCTCATCGACGGCCCAGTCCCACCGGGCTATTCCAGAATTCATTCCATTGAGACGCTCCCGTTCTCCTTTAAGACCCTGCTCGCCTCTGTCGATATCATCATGACCAAGCCCGGTTATGGCACCATCGTTGAGGCAGTGGCGCTTCAACAGCCAGTCGTGTACGTCCGCCGATACAATTTTGCCGATGAACCACCGCTGGTGGACTATATACACCGCTGCGGCCGCGGCATCGAATTGTCGATGGATGACTTCGTGCAAGGCCGCTGGGAGGGAGCCTTGCAACGAGCATTGGACATGCCCTTGCCTTCCTTGCCACAGCCACCAACCGGTGCAGCAGAGGCAGCTCATGCAATCACGCGATACTGCAAGCTGGACACAACATGCCCATTCCCGCTCTGATCGTACTACGCATCCCTGAGCCATTGAGTCGCTTCACATTCAAAAATTGTCTTATTCATACTCCAAATGTTTCCATACATGGCTGGACGCTCCCTGTTTCTATCGGACAGAAACCGGGGCGCGACCGAGTCCAGCTAGATGCGGCGATCGGCCAGTGCGACCAGGCTACAGAGCCGCTCCCACTCCGCCAATTGCTCCCAGCCGATGATCTGGAATTGATTGCTCGAGCAATGTTGTTGTACGCATCGAACCATTTCGGAGTGAAGCATTGAGCCCTTCATCTCCCATCAAGACTCCACCATCACTCGCCAATTCTGATGTGGCTACAATCTGTGCCTATCTCATAACCTGAAACACACATCCTTTTGCCCCTTACTTCCGTAGAGTGGTATAGTCGTGGCGGGCATGAGGTCGATTCTGTTTTTCTCTCACACCTCGCTCACGTTATGGACAAACCCTCACAACTGACCACATCGATGATCGATCCAAACCTGCTGGCCCTTGTGGCCAAAGGCGATCAGCAGGCGTTCAGCCAGCTCTATGACCATTCGAGTACCCTCTTGTTCACGTTGGCAGTCAGAATCTTGGGGAATCGCGAGGAGGCAGCAGAGCTCTTGCAGGATGTGTATTTTGAAGTCTGGCGGAAAGTCTCCCGCTATGACGTCGGGCGTGGAACCCCAGTCGCATGGTTGATCACCCTCACCAAGAGTCGGGCCATCGACCGACTACGGGCCAGGGCTGCACGAGGCTATCGGGCTACGAACTCGCTGGAAGCCGAAACCGCTATGCAGGTGGCCGATCCCAGTCCAAGCCCGCTTGAGACCCAGGCCAATCAAGAACTGCGTCTTGCGGTCGGAACAGCTGTGGCTGGATTACCCCAGGCGCAGCAACAAGCGCTCGAGCTCGCCTATTACGAAGGACTCTCCCATGCCGAGATCGCCCAACGGCTGAACCAGCCACTGGGAACCGTCAAGACCCGGATTAAGCTGGGAATGTCAAAACTCCGAGATGGGCTCCAACAGTGGGGGAACCATGGTGATCTGCCATGACGCATGAAGAACTCCAAGAATCGGTTCCTTTGTATGCGGCAGGCGCGCTAGACAAGATCGAGCGACAGGCGCTGGAATCCCACTTACTCTCCGGCTGCGCCTCCTGTCACAGTGCGCTGAAGAACTATCAATCCATCGCCGCGCTCCTCCCGCTCAGTCTGAGTCCGATCGTGCCTCCACGCTCCCTCAAAGCCACAATCATGGCCGAGAGGAACCCCGCGCCGATTCCAGCTGAGGCGGCGCCGAACGAACCGGCCAGGCAAAGCCTGGAGCCCGGCGAATGGGTAAACCAACTCTTTCCTCTCGTCGCCCCTGCCAGATCGTCATCACTACCCTGGGCCTTGAGCTTGGCCACGCTCCTGATCGTAGCGGTCGGTGGATATTTCGCATGGAACGTATCGACACAACGATCCACCGACACATCGAAAATTCAGCAGCTCGAAGCATCGCTCCAGGAAAAGTCGACGAAACTTAACGATGTGGATCGTGAGGTCGGCGACCAAGCCAAGGCCCTCGCCGAATTACGCAACGACGTACAGCAACGAACGAACGACGCCACGGAAGCCAAGGAGCAGCTGGCCCAGCGTGAGGCTGAACTAGAGGAGATGCGTGTTCAATTAAGCCAGCAAGGCGGCGCTCGCACCGGCAAGACTTCGCAAGACGAATTGGCCACGCTCCTTCGAATTCCCAACGTCAAAGCTGTGTCTCTCACTGGATCGGACATGGCAAAACAGGCCGCGGGTTTCCTGCTCTACGACGCTCGGACTCAAAACATTTGGCTCTACTCCATGAACCTGCCGGAAAATCCCACCGGCACGACTTATCAGCTATGGGCCATTCATGACAAACCCGTGAGCATCGGAATCTTTCACATGGGCGCCGGAGAAACCGCTCATCTAATGGCCCGAAAGGTGCCGAGCTTCGCGGATGCAAAGACCTTTGCCGTCAGCCGTGAGCCTTCAGGCGGCCGCCCGCAACCAACCGGACCGATCTATCTCTTGAGCCGGTCCTAGGACAGCCCGGTCTGTCTAGTCCATCTGGTTTTTCTGGTCTATCTGGTTAGTTCGTTTAAGCAAACACACGAGACAGACCGAATAGACCAGACAGACCATTTTCCAGCACCCTGAGTTCAGGAGACCACAGTGCCAGGAGACAAGCGCGAAGAAGATCTCACGTTTATGCGGATGGCCTTGGAAGAAGCGGCCCGGGCGCCGGTCGTCGGCGAAGTGCCGATCGCTGCCTTGATCGTTCAAGACGGCCAGGTTCTGGCGCAGACACACAATTATCGCGAACTCTGGCAGGATCCCACGGCCCATGCGGAGGTCATTGCGATCCGCGCCGCAGCGGCCGCATTGGGCACATGGCGATTGACCGGCACGACCCTCTACGTGACCGTCGAGCCCTGCGCGATGTGTATCGGCGCCATCATCCTAGCAAGGATTCCCCGAGTCGTCTTTGGGGCGTGGGATCCAAAAGGCGGCGCCTGCGGATCGGTGTTCGATCTGCCATCAGAGCCGAAGTTGAACCACAGAGTCCGAGTAATTGGCGGGGTTCTCGAACAGGAAAGTCAAGCCCTTATTCAGAAGTTTTTCAAGGAACTCCGCGAGGCGCCGCTCTAGCAGGGTCCGAAAACTGTGGCGGTTTGTCTGGTTCATCTGGTTTTTCTGGATATCTGGTTAGTCTGATTAACCAAATAAACAAGACAGACCCGACAAACTAAACAACGATCTTCCAGTCTACCCCCTGAGCAGCCACCGCCGCTTCCCATCCCTCATCACAAGAGAGGAGGCGCACCTTCCAATTATTTTGGAGCGGTGAGCCCGCAGGGACCAGGATCTCTGCACTGAGTCCATCCGCCCCCACGAGGATCTCGCACTGATTCAACGCCAGGAGTCCAATACCTTGCGCCTTAAGCACCGCCTCTTTCGCAACCCAATAACGGAAGAATCTCGCTATGCGCTGCGTCTGACTCAACTGCATGATTGTGGCATGTTCGGAGGGAGCAAAGAAACGCTCAGAAAGTTTCGCAGCCTCTACATCCGAACGAATTCGTTCCAAATCGACTCCGACCTCCTGCCCCATTGAGACCGCGATGAGCGCACGGCCATGCGCATGGGACATATTAAACGTGATCACGGACTGACCTCGTGACTTCCTCGTCACGAATGGCTTGCCTGCCTCATTGCGGCACAGCTCTACTAAATCTGGGGCGATTCCAAGGTACCGGCTGAGCACCGCCCTGAGCCCTCCATGCGCAAGCACGTAGCGCTGTCGGTCCTCCTTTCGAACCAGGCGCGCGG
>JANNXZ010000322.1:0-1827 GCA_031409835.1 Nitrospirota bacterium | reverse complement strand
CGGCGGAAGATGGAGTTCTTCGACTCGCTGGGGCGTCAAGGCAAGACAGATCAACCCACGGGCATGCCGGGCCATGAAGTTGACGGCCTGGGGCGTCACGTGTTGGGCAGCCATGACAAGATCGCCTTCATTCTCGCGATCCTCATCATCGACAAGGATGATGAACTTACCGCCCTTGATATCCCGAATGGCGTCTTCGATGCTGTGAAAAGGCGTGGCCATGATTCCCATAATGTTGGATGTTCAGGGGTACGTGTTCAATGGACGATCAATTTATCATTTAACATTGCACATTTAACATTGTTTTTTCGCCAGACTGTCAGAGGCCGCCCGAGCCCGCAACGCGACGATCACCGTGCCCCAGGCGCAGACCCCAAATCCTGCAAAGAGCCAGAGACCCAGGTCATAGCTCCCGGTAAACCCCTTCATGGTGACAACAACAATGGGCAGGAGAAATCCTCCGAACCCGCCGGCCGCACCCACAACACCTGATGCGAGACCGATGTCTTTCGGAAACCGTTCGGCGACCAATTGGAATACCACGCCGTTCCCGAATCCCATC
Organism: Nitrospirota bacterium; assembly: GCA_031409835.1. Classification (GTDB taxonomy): domain Bacteria; phylum Nitrospirota; class Nitrospiria; order Nitrospirales; family Nitrospiraceae; genus Palsa-1315. Next base: position 1,265 of record JANNXZ010000322.1, on the reverse strand, counting down.
GCACCGGTCGCGACCACCATCATGGCCACGGCCATGGGCAGTGAGGGACTCGTCACCGCGACGACCGAACCGACGATGACCGGCAACACATAATAGAGGCTGCGGAAGCCGCCCTGCCAATCCGCAACGTAACCCCCCACTGGACGAATCAGACTGCCAAAGAGTCCGCATAACGCGGCGACGGTCCCGGCCATGACCGCATCCAACTGATAGAGGTCGTGCAATAGCAGCGGCAACAGACTGCAGAATCCGACAAACCCACCGAACGTGACGGCATACAAGAGACAGAGCCAATAGGCCGACCGACGACGGATAAATTCCGCCACATTGTGCCACCACTCGACGTGATGGAGCTCCCCTCTCGGCTGTTCCCGCGGGACGAGAAGAGCGAACAGGACCAGCGTGACACCAACGATACCAGCCATCACGGCACAGACGTGATGCCAATCCATCACGGCAGCCCAGCGCGGCGCAAAAAATAGGATCAGCACGGTACCCACGTTCGCCGATGCAGCCAGACCCAACACAAACCCCTGCGCAGTCGGCGGATAGGCTCGCCCAGCAATCGGCAGCGATACGGCGAAACTCGCGCCGGCGACGCCAAGGAGCAGCGCAAAGACCACCGCTTCATGATATCCAGACACGCCCAACCATCCCCACAGCAAGGCAGCCAACTCCGCAAGAAGAATCACCAGCGCAGTGGGCCGAGCGCCCACCCAGTCGGCGCTCCATCCCGCCAGCATTCTCAGTCCTGCGCCACCAAGCAGAGGCAGTGCCACCAGCCACGCCACTTGCTGATCGCTCAGCTGCAGGTCGCGAGCGAGCGAAATGCTCATGGCGCCGATCAGCAGCCAGACCATGAAGCTGACAGTCAAATGCAACCAGGCACCAGCCAGGGACGGCCAATGCCCGCTTCGTAGTATTGCCAGAATCGTCATGTCGGTCTTCCTGGTCGATACATGAGCGACGACATCATAGGGGACAGCGTTTCATTCGCGCAAGGGAACGGGAAGCAGGCTGAGGTCGAGGTTAAGGTTGAGCAAAGACACACTCCTTCAATCTCGACCTTAGCCTCAGCCTTAACCTTCCCCTGAGCCGACTTTTTAAGCATCCAGGCTGGAGTGTCTTATGATAATCTCGACCTCCATGAGCCCGCGCAAGCGCAAGAAGGATCTCGACGTAACACTGATCGAACCGGAGGTCTTGGACCCGTCCGAAGAACAGCTCGCCGAGATCAGTCCGCCTCCAGAAGTATCCCCCCTTGC
>JANNXZ010000321.1:0-4116 GCA_031409835.1 Nitrospirota bacterium | reverse complement strand
CTTCCAGTCATCCCCTGTTGACGGGCAAGGAGTTGGTGAAGGGAAAAGCGGCACTCTATATCTGTCGAAATTTTTCCTGTCAGCGTCCGCTCACCGATCCACGGGAGGTCACCGAGGCGCTGCAGTCGGCATTGCGACGAACGGATCAGCCGCCCCAACACACACTCTTGCAAGGAACGGCGCTCCCTGGGTCTGCGAGTCCCGAGGGAACAGCCCGGTATGTTGCGCGTATCGTGAGTCGATCACGCCACAATGGCCACATGGAACATGGGTACGCTCGGTTCGGCAACAGCGGGTTGACAACATCCCGACTGGGGTTCGGCACCTATCGCGTCGATACGAAGGAGCCGGAACATCGAGCGGCTCTCAAGAAGGCTCTGCAAGAAGGCGTGAACTTGATCGACACCTCGAGAAATTATATGGACGGTGACAGCGAACGTCTGGTCGGCTCTGTCTTAGGCGAGTTGACCAAGAATGGTGAACTGGCTCGTGAAGAGGTGATCGTCGTTTCGAAGATCGGCTATGTGCAGGGAGAGAATTTGAAACAGGCGGAGGCGCGGGAACAGGCTGGGCACCCCTATCCCGACATGGTGAAATATGCCGAGGGCATCTGGCATTGTATACACTCCGACTTTCTGGCCGATCAACTCACATTGTCGTTGGATCGGCTTGGGTTGGCTACGCTCGATGTCTGTTTGCTGCACAACCCGGAATACTTTCTGTCCGAGGCAGCGCATCACGCTGGGGGAGATCTCGCTGCGACGCGGGAGGCCTTTTACCGCAGAATTGAACAGGCATTCACGTTTTTTGAGTCACAAGTAGCAACGGGACGGATCCGCTACTATGGCGTGTCGTCGAATACCGTCACGGCGGATCCATCGGATGCCGAGGCGACCTCACTCTCGCGCCTGTGCGATGCAGCGCGAGCTGCTGCTGCCTCACGCGGAATAACCCACCACCATTTCGCTGTGTTGCAATGCCCCATGAATCTCTATGAGGCAGGCGCCATGGTGACGCCCAATACAGGAGAGGATCAACGAGAGACGGTGTTGGGGGTCGCGCAACGAGAAGGGATCGCGGTGCTGGTTAACCGTCCGCTCAATGCCATGCCGACAAAAAAAAGCGGCGTACTTCGATTGGCGGACTTTCCGCTCGAAGGCGATCCGGTGGACTTTGATCGACAGTGTCAAATGGTCGCAGCACTTGAGGAAGAGTATCGCAAGGCCATCGCTCCTGCCCTTCAACATACTGGTCAAGGAATGGCCCCGGCTGACTTCTTCACCTGGGCCGTTGAATTGCCGCGCGTGAGGCCTCAGATCCAAGGCCTGGAACATTGGGAACAGATCGAGCATCAGATGATCGCGCCGCATATCAATCAAGTGATGCAAGCATTGACTCGGCAGTTGACCGGAACGGCCGGAGAACAGTGGGAAGCCTGGCGCGATCGCTATGTACCGCAGTTACTCACCCTGCTAGGTGGGCTCCGTAGAGAGGCCACTGAACGGAGTCGTGCCAAAACCGCCGCGATATCGGCGATTCTCGACCCTCTGTTGCCAGAAGCCAGACGCAAAGAATCACTATCACGAAAAGCCCTGTGGGTCTTGGCAAGCACCCCCGGTGTGACCTCCGTATTAAATGGGATGAGAACACGGGACTATGTTAACGACTCTCTGGCCGTCCTGCGGTGGGAACCGACGCTGGCAGTTAAACCTCTGTACGAAGCGGTGAGGCCACGATGAGAATGTAGCCGCTAGGAATATGGGAGAGGACCTCTGGCCGGTCTAGATGAGGGGGAGGATCCTTGGCCTGTTAAAGGAAAACTTACCTGATTTGTTTCCTTACCGCACTGAGTAGCGTTTCCTATGAAGCCTTACTTCCCGTTTCGCAGGAGGCCCTGCCACATGTGCAATGCCTGCTTTGCCCACGGACTGTACCCTTGCCCTTGACGGTTCTCGGTATGCATTCGCCTCGTACTCAACGATTCAATTCGCATGGCGGCATCTCGATAGTGCGGTGCTTCACGACGGAGCCATCGATAGGCCTCCAACGCCTCAGGAATACGACTGAGCGACTCTAACGTTCTCCCTAGGAGGTAGAGGATCTGCACTTGTTCTTTCGACGATGTCGAGGGTACTTGCAGCGCTCGGCGAAAAGCTGCAACGGCTTCTTCCTGTTTTCCGCCCTTCTTGAGGCTGAGACCCATTTGGGCAAAGCCTTTCAGTACGTATGCGGGATCCTGTGCGGCTTGCTCAAAATGTTCTGCTGCCTGTCTGAAAAGGCCCACATTCTTGAGCACCATTCCTCGTTCATAGGCTTCATGCCCGTCCGGTGTCCCTATCGATGCTGTATTTTCAACTGCCTGCACCCGTGCCTCTTGAATAGGGACATGGTCCTCATTCACCGACGAGGCTTGGTTTGAGGCAAGATGGTTCTCTTGGGTCAGGGATAATGCGTTGGTTTCATCCACGTTCGTGTTTCCTGTGTGACATGAAGGAAAATGGCAATAATTTCGCAAGTCTTGGACCATTCAGACTGGCTCGTAAACCCATTACGTTTCAACATCTTTGGATATTTTCCATGCGTGTGAGAGAGGGAGAACAACGCGTGCTTCGGCAGATTCGTTCAAATTTGCTCCCGCTGTCCGCATAATCCTAAACCAGTCCGCCAGCGTTATTGGAAGACTCAGGCTGGGATAAAGAAAGTCAGATCGTTCCTTAACCTAGGCCTGGACCCCAGCCTGCCTGACCCGCTGCGGCCTTACTGGATGAGCTTTTTTGGCATCCTGCCAGATACGATCCATCCTGCCCTGTAATGCCACAGATCAGCGCTTTTTCACAAATGAACTCCTCCATTTATGGTTTTGACCAAAAGTGGCTGAATTATCTTTCGATTACAAAGCGTTGTCTATAGCCGATTGACTCTTGATTGTTTTACGGGACTATCGGTTGTTCTTGCACGGAACCTTCGCTCCGCACTAGAATGGCACGCTGAATGGAGCGATCGATCCAACGTCGGTCTCAAAGACTATGAATACACGCCAGGGCATCATATTCGCTTATATCATCTGCGGCACCTTTCTCGTCGCCCACATCATCAACGCAGTGATTGCGGAGGCTTTGTCTGTGCCGGGAGGGCTGGTGCGGCCATCACCGGTCTCCGATCGAGGGGCTGACGTGAGTGCGACTCTGCCTGTATTGGTTGAACGCATTCGGACGAGCGGACTCTTTCCCCTGCCACTCGACCCACTCGACCCTCTCGTTATGGGCACCGCTGGGTCGGGGGCGTCGCCCGCCCGCGCGCCATTAAATCTGGCGTCGAAGCTTAAACTGCTGGGGGTGGTGATTGGCGATCATGAGGGAGTCTCAGCCATTGTTGAAGAGCTTTCTAGTAAACGCCAGCTGTTTTTCCGGTTACACGACCAAATACCCGATGTGGGTGAGATCAGTGAAATTCGGCGGGACGGGATAGTCGTTCGTCAGGGCGATCAACAGGAGTTGCTTGAACTCGCCGCCGCGCAGATCGAAAAGCCCCCGTCTGCCCCAGTCACAGCGGGAGCAGCCGTAGCTCCGGTGCCTGGGAGTCCAGTGCGTACCGTCCTCGATCGGAGAGAGGTTGAACAAGCGATGGGCGATCTGCCCAAGTTATTGTCCCAGGCGAGAGCCGTGCCTTACGTGATAAACGGAGCGATGAACGGGTTCCGTCTGGACTTTATCGCGCCCTCCAGCTTTTATGAGAAAATTGGTTTGAAGTACGGGGATGTCCTTCAGCAGGTGAATGGCGTGGACATTCGTGATCCCGGTACGATGCTCACGCTCTTCCAGCAGCTCCGCAACGAGAAGACGGTGAAGCTTGATGTCCTGCGTAACAATCAGCGAACCGCAATGACATTCGACATTCGCTGAGTTCGCTACATCCTCATCTAGTGCAGCCCCCTGCTGCTTCCAACAACCAGGCTTGCTTGGTTTGTCTGGTTGCTTTGGTTGAACGAAACTAACCAGATGAACCAGATGCCTTGTCAGAGAGACCAGCTAGGAGTATTCTCATAATCTCCAAAGGCTTATAACGTTTCTCGACATCGATGGGCCTTCTCAGGCATGAACCATCCATTTGGTGTTC
>JANNXZ010000320.1:0-3920 GCA_031409835.1 Nitrospirota bacterium | reverse complement strand
CGTCCTCGGCATCCGGAGCACCGCAATCCTTGAGCCTGTTGAATTAACCGTCTATGACTGGTTGATCCAATCTCGTCGAGGGTTGGAAGGGGCTGATCCACGCATTGTTCTGATTGCGGTCACCGAAAAGGATATTTTACGTCAAGGACGGTGGCCGATCACCGACGCAATCCTAGCTGAGGCGTTGGAGCGGCTCATGCAGTTCCAGCCGCGCGCGATCGGGGTTGATATCTATCGTGAAATCCTGTCGATCCCGGTCACGCAGACCTGAACAGGGTCCTCGTCGAACATCCCCAGATCATTACTGTGACAAAATTGGGCGGTGGCACGGTGGCCGGTATTCCTCCGCCTCCGGCGCTGGCGGGGACCGAGCAAGTTGCGTTCAACGATATCCTCATTGATTCAGACGGAATTGTTCGTCGTGCTTTGCTATTCCAGGAGGCCGGAGAGCAAACAGCGTATGCCTTCGCGCTTCGACTGGCGTTTCTGTTTCTTGCTGAGGAAGGGGTTGGCGCGCAGCCAGATCCTGACGATCCTGAGTTACTTCGCCTTGGACCGACCACCCTCAAGCGGTTTGCATCCTACGACGGTGGATATGTCCGCGCTGACGACGGCGGGTATCAAATATTGGTGGATTTTTACCGGGGACATAGCCAGCCACGCTCATTCTCATTGACCGATTTGCTCACCGGTCAGATCGATGCAGACGCGATCAGGAACAAAATCGTTCTGTTTGGTGTCACGGCCGAGAGCGTTCCCGATCTGTTCCATACACCGTTCAGTTCAGGGAATGACACCGGTCGGATGATTCCAGGAGTCGCTGTTCATGCCCATATCATCAGTCAGTTTCTCGGCGCGGCGTTGGAAGGGCGCCGTCCGATTGCCACGCCCAGTGAATCACAGGAGTGGATGTGGACGATCCTGTGGGGAGTGTTAGGCGCCGGCCTCGGTGCATGGACGCGATCTCCCTGGCGGCTTGCGCTGGGTGCGGCGGGCGGGCTGTTGATCCTTGGCATCAGCGTGGTCGTTGCGTTTATCCAGGGATGGTGGATCCCACTCGTGCCGCCATCCTTGGCTTGGTTTCTCGCTGTGTCCGTCGTGACGGCTTCGGTGTTGAGCCGGGAGCGCAAGGAACGCGCCCTTCTGATGCACCTGTTTTCCAAGCACGTTTCCGGGGAAGTGGCTGAAGCCGTCTGGCGACAGCGCGATCAATTTCTGAAAGATGGGCGCCCTCGGTCGCAACAGTTAGTCGCGACTGTCTTTTTCTCCGACTTTAAGGGTTATACAGCCGCTTCAGAAAAAATGACTCCTGAAGCTCTGATGGACTGGGTCAATGCGTATTTGGATGTCATGGCGGGGCTGGTGATCAAGCATAAAGGTGTCATTGATGATTACGCAGGGGATGCGATCAAGGCAAATTTTGGAGTGCCACTTCCACGAAATTCCGAGGAAGAGATTGCCCAGGATGCGGTACATGCCGTGACGTGTGCTCTCGCCATGGAGCAGGAGATGCACCGGCTCAATTTGCGACATGAACAGGCGGGTCTCGCAACGATCGGGATGCGGATTGGCATTCATACTGGTCAGGTTGTTGCCGGAAGTGTCGGCACTTCAGAGCGCCTTAAATACACGACCGTGGGTGATGCGGTAAATACAGCGGCGAGATTAGAAAGTATGGATCGGGATATCGTTCAGGAGACGCCGGGGAGGCGATTGTGCCGGATTTTGATCGACGAGAGCACGAAGCGTTATCTTGGGGATCGCTTCGTGCTCGATCGGATCGGAGAGGTCAGCGTCAAAGGCAAAGAACAAACTTTGATGGTCTACAGGGTCATCGGCCACTCGCAAGAGAACACAGCAACTCAGGGGTAATCCCATCAGCTAACGCGCAATAACTTCCTTTTCTGCTCCTCACCCGGCCTTTCTATCTTGAAAAGCGAGGTCAAAGCTTCCAACTTCTGGCAAGTCGGCCTGATCCAACAATTCGACCCGTTGCTTTCGTAAAGTCATATCTGAGGGCGCCGATTCGATCATCTCTGAAATGGCCATCACGGCGTCATACCATAACCCTTCTGCCGCAAATCGATACAAGGCATCGGTCGTGGGAGCCGCTGTTAGGAATGCAGGATTCATGTTGGCACGTTCGACTCGCTCGATGGTGCCCACCGCAATAATGTCTTTGGACCGACGCTTCGGATCGAGGACGAGGGCGATGGACCAGGTGTAGCGCTCACCAGGAATCAGTTTTACCCCATAGTCTGAGAGGCGCACCCGCTGTATTCCGGCCTTCGTGGGCGCCGACAACGGCTTTTCCAGTACAGGGGCATCGCCTTTCTCAAGCGTCAGGGTCAATTCTACGGGGTTGGTCACTACGTCGGAGGCAAACCAATAGAGATCCGGTTGTTCACGTACAGTGAGGCCGGTATGACCAGGGGCAATCACGGACAGAACCGGGACTGACTTGTTTGTCCCGCGAGTTCCTCCTCCAACCCGCCGTCCGGCTGAAGGGGCGCCGAGACCGCGAGGCGGCTGATAGAGGAGAGTTTTCGTAACCTGTCCGGCCTGTACACTTTGCCCTTTGACCTCCTTCGCAAGCGATGAAGGCCCGGCTGAATTCTCCTCCGCAGTTACGACAAGCGGAAGGCTCATTAAAAACCCGATTGCGAAACCCCACCTCAGTAGTGTTGTTCGTCTCATCAAGGCACCTCCTATTTGACCGATTTCAGTGTGCGATGCGTGGCACGTGCGGTTGGACTGTTATCGTTCCAGAAAGAACTTCTGGGATGGCCCCTTCAGGTGTTGGAAACACCATGCGAGCTAAGAGACCTGTCCTGGTCGTGGTCTTGGTTTTGTGCATGATCCGCTTGAGATGTTCTTTGACGGTGTATTCGCTCAGGTTGATCCGATTCGCGATTTCTTTATTGGTAAATCCGAGCATGAGATAAATGATGACCATTTGCTCGCGTTCGGTGAGGTGATAGCGGTGCTGGACATTGGCGTCTGGGCATTCGAGCTTCTGTTGATTCAGCTCTTCCACGATGACGAGGAATCTGCTGTTCCGCGGGAGGGGTTCATCGGGAATACAGAAACCACGGAGGATGAACCGATGATCATGAGCAAAACAGAGCCGTTCCACTTGGATGGACTCGCAATCCTTGGGATGATCGCAGTGCATTAAACGACCGATGAGGTCGCGGACTACGGAATGGATCTCTTCGGGAATGAGACAGGCACCGTTTTCTCTGGTCGATAGGGGCTGGAGTCGTCGGGTAAATGCCTGGGCTTCGCTGTTCATGAACAACAGCTGCCCCGTGCTTGTGAAGAGAATGATGCCGGTAGCGCCTTGTTGCCTCAGGCTCTGTGCCTGCTTTTGCGGAGTAAATGGCCGGGCTACTTTCTCTGTCGCGATGATCGACATATGCCCACCAATCTTGCTAGGTGTTTCTTACAATGCACGCATTGTGTGTGAGAAGTCAAATCGCGTGGTTCAGCTTCCTCTGCCACGGCTCCGTCCCGTAGTAAAGCAAGTAGTAGGCCTGAGTGCTGCCGCACTGACGATGGATTGGTGAAAAACTCTAAACGATAGGATCGGGTGGATGTTTGACAGGTTTGTGGAACAGCTTTTCCGCATAGCGGGTGGTCCGATAGACATTCTGTCTGAATCTAAAGTGATTCCGGCTGAATCTAATTTGATTCTCCTTCGCCGATACGCCGGGCTTGCCGAGTTCTGAGTTATAAGTTCTGAGTTCTGAGTTATTTGGAACTATCCTCAAAACTCTTCTTTCAGCGTTTCTGTTCAATTCATTCCACATTTCGCATTCAGCATTCTCTCCCCGTCTTCCAACTCAAAACTCAGAACTCAGAACCCAGAACTCTTAGCCCGGCGTATCGGCGAAGGAGAATCAAATTAGATTCAGCCG
>JANNXZ010000319.1:0-4175 GCA_031409835.1 Nitrospirota bacterium | reverse complement strand
TGTCCAGATTCTCGATATGCCAGAAGCCCAAGCCAAGGAAGTCGCCGCAGTTGCAGCTCAGACAGACGGGATCATCTTCCATCTCTGGCCGGATGGAGCTAAGGCACCCACAGGAGTGGTTGGCCACCCGCAGTCTGTCGGACACAAGCATCGGACGAAGTAAGTTCAGCAGGCTGTAGGGGAAAGATAAGTCTGGTCTGTCTGGTCTCTCTTGTTTATCTGGTCTATCTCGTTTGTTTGGTTGAACCAGACAGACCAGATAGACCAAACGGACCAAATAGACAAGATTGGCGGGCGGGGAGAGCGTGGTCACGCGGTCTCCCCGCCTGTCTTCACCTCATCTGAAGAAGGATCGTGTGCCATGACCGATCGAGTCAGGATTACATCAATTATTTCACTGATGGTTGGAGCGCTCCTGATTACCGAAGGCCTGACGTGGGCGGCTGACAAGGCGGTGATGCGCCCGCTGGTGCCGCGCGATCAGATCGAAGCGGCCCGGGTTGTGGCGAATCCGCTCCCTGTCGGTGAGGAAACGATTGCGAAGGGCAAAGCGTTGTACGAAGGGAAAGCCTTTTGCAAGGTCTGTCATGGGCCGGATGGGAAAGGGCTTGGGGCAGATATTGCACCGGGGAGTTTGAAAGGCCCCTTACCGAGAAATTTCACCGACAAGAAGTGGCAAGCCGCGCGAACCGACGGGGAACTGTTCTGGATTTTGAAGAATGGCAGCAAGGGCACGGCGATGGCTCCCTTTATTCCCCTCGTACTGACGGAAGAAGAAGCATGGCAGGTGCTGCGATACGTGCGGTCCTTCGGTCAACAGTAAGTGGTCTGCATAGCCTGATACTCTTGCCCCTCTAGTCTGCTATTTCTGATTATGTGATGATTTTTTGGGCTCACATCCTGAGATACGCCGAAGGGCTGAGCCAGCCAACCGGTTGCGTAGAAAGCCTGAAATGTCGGATGCATAAATGCAGGAGATGACCGTGCCACGAGCAGGCCTGAACCTTTTCCCGTGGCCATGTCTCTCATCGAGAGACATCTCTTACAATTACAATTAGGAGAGCCAAATAATGATATTCGAACAGCTGAATCCTCATGCCTGTCGGACCTATCTGATCGGCGACGAGAAGAGTCGTGAGACGATCCTGGTCGATCCGGTTCTGGAGCATCTTGATGACTATCTCAAGACGCTGGATCAACGGAAGCTCACGCTGACACACGTTGTCGATACGCATACCCATGCTGATCATATTTCCGGGGGCGCGGCGCTCAAGGATGAGACGGGTTGCCAATACGTCATGCATCACAAGGCCCCCGCGCGCTGCGTCACCTTTCACCTGACGGACGGGTTCGCCTGCCGTCTTGGCAATATTCCGGTGAAAGTGATGACCACGCCAGGGCACACGAAAGACAGCGTCGCGTTAGTGTTTGAGGATCGAGTTCTGACCGGAGATGTCCTGTTTTTGGATGAGGCTGGAGCTGGCCGCACAGATCTGCCCGGTGGCGATCCCGGCGAACACTGGGACAGTATGCAGCGTGTGCTGGGCCTGCCCGATCATCTCATCGTATATCCGGCCCATGAGTACCGAGGTCGCCAGCCATCGAGTTTGAAAGACCAGAAACTCCGCAACCCCAATTTGAAGCCTCGCACCAAACAGGAGTACATCGACTATCTGGAAGGGCTCACTCTTGGCCCCGCCGATTGGATGAAGGAAGTGCTGAAGGCCAACTATGCCTGCGCCCGCGATCCCAAGGCGGCCTGGATTCCGGTTGACGTGCCAGCCTGTGAGGTCAAGGGGACATTGGAAATTGGCGCGAACGATCAGCAGGTCACGGGGATTCCCGTGGAAGAAGTCTCACACAAACTCGCTGCAGGGGTCAGCCTATTTCTGCTCGATGTGCGTGACCTCCACGAGCTGAGCGGGGAACTTGGCCATATCACTGGGGTGACCAATATCCCGGTCACCACACTGTCGCATCGACTGTCCGAGTTGGAAGCGTATCGTGATCGAGAGATTGTCGCAATCTGCAAGGCAGGAGGACGAGCCCATACCGCTGCGCAAATCCTCATGCAGGCAGGCTTCTCCAAAGTCCAGGTCATGATGGGCGGGATGCAGGGATGGAAACAGGCGGGATTTCCGACGGAGGCGTGAGGGGTCGGTGCAGATCAAGAGAGTCTAGATGTGTGCTACGAGTGATGAGCCGCACCTCACAGACGACGATTGACCAATGACCATTGAGCATGCTGGATTAGCCATTCTGTCAGGTGGAGTCATCGGTCTCGCGCTCGGAGCCACCGGCGGGGGTGGTTCCCTCGTGGCGATTCCGCTTCTGGTGTATGTGCTCGGCATGAAGGTGCAGTCCGCCACTGTTCTGTCGTTGATGGTGGTCGCCGCTTCGGCGTTGATCGGCGTGTATCAACGAAGAGCGTCCGGTGAGGTGAGGGTGAAGCCTGGATTGATCTTTAGCGTCACCGGCGCAGTCGGCGCGTGGGTTGGCGCATTCGGGCACCGGTTCGTGCGGGGGGAAACGGTGCTCCTGCTGTTCAGCGTCTTGATGATCGTGGTGGCCTGGAGGATGTGGCGAAGCAGCGGTCAAAGCGACAGCCGATTTACCGGCGAGAGCTGCGCCGAACGCTTTCCGCGCTCCTGCTGGGTCAAGGTTTCGCTGATCGGCGTGGGCGTCGGCCTGTTGACTGGATTCTTCGGCGTCGGCGGCGGCTTTGTGATTGTGCCGGCGCTCGTGCTGGTGCTGGGGTTCCCCATGCGAATGGCTGTAAGTACGTCGTTGTTGATTATTGCGCTTGTCGCCGTCGGAGGGTTCGTCGGCCATCTGCAAACGGGGCAGGTGGATTGGCCGCTCACCGGCCTCTTGCTGCTCGGCAGCTCCATCGGTATGATCGGAGGATCATGGGTTGCGCGCCAGGTCTCACCAGCGACGTTGGTAAAGAGTTTTGCAGCCATCGCAATCGGAGTCGCCATCGTCATGATTGTTCACAACGGCATGAAACTGTTCGGGGGAAGCGTATGAATCCGAAGGCAGAATCGAAAATCCAAGGCGCCCCGGGGTTCTCGATGCCAGTGGGAACACGTCGTGCTCTGTTTCGCTTGGTTTTGATGGCGCCTTCGCTCATCGGGCTGAGGCTGTCCGATTCCACTGCTCGGCTGTGAGCTTTCGCTGATCTTGAAACAACGCGTGAATCCTTGGAATTTGAAATGGCCCTTACCGAGAAATTTCACCGACAAGGTGTGGCAGGCCGCTCGAACCGATGGGGAACTGTTCTGGGTCTTGAAGAACGGCAGCAAGGGCACGGCAATGGCGTCCTTTATTCCCCTCGTACTGACAGAAGAAGAAGCCTGGCAGGTGCTGCGATACGTGCGGTCTTTCGCGGCTGTAAGGCAGTGATATGTCTGCCCAAACGATGTCTGCTGTTCCCAGAGAGAAACTGACGCCGTCCATTCAATGGAGGAAGGCAATGAAGCTGCGTATGTTGCCGTTGCTGGTTGTTGTGACTTCTCTTACCATCCCTTCCTGGGCCGCCGAACGGCACGGGATGCAGTTGTTGGTGCCGGCCGACAAGCTGGCCGAGGCGCGCGCCCTCACGAGCCCCTTGCCGAATTCCCCTGAGACCGCCGCGCAGGGTAAGGCGATCTACGACGGCAAGGGTGCCTGCTTCAGGTGTCATGGGAAAGATGGGGATGGTAATGGGCCTTTGGCTGCCAAGGTGAATCCCTCACCGCGCAATTTCCAGGACCATGGATTCTGGAGCCAGCGCACGGAAGGCGAAATATTCTGGTTGATTAAAAACGGATCGCCTGGTACCGGCTTAGTTGGATATGGAGATCAACTGACGGACGGAGAGATCTGGGCCCTCATCCAGTACATCCGCAACTTCGGCGGTGAGCATGGGCCTGGCATGATGGGACAGGGTGAGGGAGGGGCTGTCCCTAAATCCAACTCAAATCCATAACGATTTATCTTCTGTTTCACTGGCTCTACGGTTACCTGCCTCATCCGCTTTGTGGGTTGTTGCTTTTTGCGACAGCGTTCTTTTCATCTAAGACCTGGAATGCCCCAGGGCAGGTCTCCCCTCCTCATGAGTTTCCTTAAGGCCTTGTCAAATCACGGTCCTCAGTGGTCTCTTGATTCTGCTTTTCTGGCACGGCCTTCGCTTT
>JANNXZ010000318.1:0-3538 GCA_031409835.1 Nitrospirota bacterium | reverse complement strand
CCGATTGATCTCGATCTCAATGAACCGGTCGAAACCATGCAGGAGCTGTCACAGGATCAGAGCAGACAATGGATCGTTCAGTTGCAATCTGGGAAGTCGATCTCTGCAATCGACATTCAGGAAGCGTTTCTTGCAGCGGCGCAAGAGCACTATCGCGGGCAGGATGACGAAACCGATTGGGTGCTCGATCAATGGGAAGCGGTCTTGCACGATCTACGCGGGGACTACCAAGCGCTGGTGGGCCGGGTCGATTGGGCGTCGAAGTTGTGGCTGCTCGACACCTTTCGCGAGGCGGAGCAGATGACGTGGGCAGATCCGGCACTGAAGAGTCTCGATCTGGAGTATCACAATCTCCATCAAGGCAGGGGGCTCTATTATGGCCTCATGGAAGAAGGGCGAGTTCCACGCCTGATTACCGACAAGGCGATTACGTTAGCAATGGAGCATCCACCACGCAACACCAGAGCGTTTGGGCGTGGCGAACTTGTTCGCCATTTGCTGGCTTGTGGGCCTCCGGATGAATCGGCCGATCCTAAGCCGGATGAACGGTTTTCTCCCTCCTATGTGATTAATTGGTCGATCTTCCAACTGCGTGGTCAAGCGCCCTTTCCCATGCCGGATCCGTTCAAGACCTACGTGCAGGAAGTGCGCGCCCATCTTCAAACAGTCTGATCGGGTCGGCCGGCACGCACTCTCCTTATGTTCGTTCTTGCAAGAAGTCCATAATCCGATTCTCCGCCCAGAAGGAATCTTCTCCGTTGTGTGCCCACTGCAAGAATCCGCAATGGCCCCCGTGGCGAGGCGCCATCACTTGAATCCTGGAGTTGCGCTGAATCGGCGGCACCGTAAACATAGAGTAGGGGATAAAGGGATCGTCTTGTGCCGTAATGATGAGCGTGGGAACGGCGATGGATTCGACCACATGGCATGCGCCCACGCGATTGTAGTAGTCGGCTCCGCTGGCATACCCTCCGTCCGGAGCAGTATAGCGGTGGTCGAACTCACTCATTTTGTTAGTACGGTCGAGACCCTTAAGATCCCACTTGCCGGGGAAGAGAGCAGCCTTTCGTCGCAGTCGCGCTTTGAGTTTCACGAGAAAATGTCTGTGGTAAATCCAGTTGCGCGACTCTTCCAGAGCCGCTACACATTTCGGGGGGTCGATATTTGGACAGATCGCGATCGCGCCGGCCAACGCTACTTCTGACGAGCCTGCTTCTCCGGCTGCCTTCAGGATGAGATTCCCTCCCATCGAATAGCCTGCAAGCCAGATGCGAGTGAGTCCATCCACGCGCGCCAATTCCTGGACGATGGCTCGATAGTCCTGACTCATGCCGGTGTTATAGAGCGTCGGGGTCAGGTGCTCGGTCCCGCCACACGTTCTTTGATTCATCCGGATGACATTGAATCCCGCGCGATAGGCTTTCGCTGCGATGCCGCGCATATAGTGAGACTCACAACAGCCTTCAAGGCCGTGCACGAGTAGCAGGGTCTGGCACGAGGCTCTGGTTGACTGCCAGTGGCAAAATCCGAGTAGTTGGGTATGGGGTTCGGTGGTGAAGAGGCGCGACTCGACCGGGACTCCGGCAAGAAGTTCTCCGCGAGGCCAATAGCCTGGGAGAATGGTCATGAGATGCGGATTGCAGAACAAGCCAGCCGGTGTAAACTCTCGCCCATTTGGTGGTATGGAGGCCATCATACAGAAAAACTCATGAGCCAGAGCGTAGCCCGTCAGATTCTGAGACGCAAGACGGGTGGAAAGAAGCCAATTTCTCCATGATGAGAGAACACGAAAGGGGCACCCCACAGCGTGAGGTGCCCCTTTCGGTCTTGATTATGGCTCCCCGGGCAGGAGTCGAACCTGCGACCAGCCGGTTAACAGCCGGCTGCTCTACCACTGAGCTACCGGGGAATGTGATAGTCGCGTCCTCTGGCGGCGTATTCTAACAAAAGATATTCGCTGGTGGGAGACTTTTTTCCATCAGGACAATACTAGCCTTCTCTGCGCCTATCCAGTTACACGTCGAAATCTTCGGTTTCGTCCTCATTTGAGGTCGCGTCGGTCCTGCCTGCTGCGACGGATGCGTAGTGCTTGGCCCAGGTCAGATAGAGATTGCCACTGTCGCGCATAGTGTCGGCAGCCTTGATAAGGGTCTGCGCCAAATCCGGGTCTTTCCCGCTGGCATGGATCTCGGCTGCACGCCGTTCGAGCACTTTGGGGTACTCATGGATCAGGCCAGAAATCTCTCGAATGAGTTCGTCAATGACATTATCTTCAGCTTCCATCTGTTCCTCCAGAGTTATGCCAACAAAAAACCCCATAGCGCAGGCGCCATGGGGTCTTGCGCGGGAGACCCGCTAATAACGGTTATCCTTGGTAGGCCTGCCCCAGTGCGGCGGATTCACCTTTTTGGGTCATCAGCTTTCCGGTGGCGCTGACGGCCTGCATGGTGATGGCATTATGCTTGGCTGCGTCGCAGACGATCACGCAGAGTTCACAGCCTTTACAGCGATCAATGATTACTTCGGCCACCATCTTGCTCGGATTGAGATCAAGGGTATTGGCCTCAGGGCAATACATGATGCAGAGCCGGCATCCCTTTTTGGCCACGCATTTTTCGTCGATAACTTGGGCTACGTTATACATGCGAGCTGGTTCCTTCTCTCTCGTTAAGCCGCAACGGCAGGATTGCCGACTCGCAGCTCATACTGATTCTTCTCGGCCCACTCACTGGCGATTACATAGGCTGCTTGCACGGTTGCCAGGTTCTTGGCCAGCAACATTTCTTTCTTGGCGAATTTCTTCTTGATCGCTTCATCCAAGGAGGCGGTTCCACCGGAGGCGACGAACTTCTTCCCGAACCGTTCCTGTAAGGCGAGATCCAGGGATTCCATTGAGACGCACTTGGTGATGCCTGCGACCGATCCGAGCATCGACATATTCGTCGATAACTCGGTTCCAGCAACTTCGATTGCGAGCTCAGTGCCTGCAATGTAAAATAAGGCGACGTTTAAATCCTTCAGCCGCTGAACATCTTCTTCAGATAAAAGAGGCTGGTCGGAGTTGATGATGACGAGACCGCCTTCCTTTACGCCTGAATAGAAGGGCATGGTATAGCTCTTCCCCATGGTGATGACCTGGGGATGAAAGACCTGAATGACATCGGGAAATACCAACTCGCCACGGTCATAGATCCGTTCGATGCCGATCCGACAATAGCTCTCCGCCGGCGCCATGCGTTTTTCAGCACCGAAGAAGGGATTGGAGATCGAAAATTTTCCGTCTCGGTTGGCAGCCATGGCCAGGACATGCGCGGCTGTGACAGCGCCCTGTCCGCCTAATCCCGACATCCGGACATTCAGTCTTTTCTTGATCATGATCGTCTCTCCTCCAGAATCGGATTAGGCTCCCTGAGAGGCGAGCTGTTTTGCAGCGGCCTTCTTTTCCTTGTCCTTAGCGGCTATCTCTGCCAGGAGCTGCTTGGCCGGCTCGCTGACGTATTCTTTGTATGCGAACCGCTCGGTCGGCTTTTCCGAATCC
>JANNXZ010000317.1:0-9003 GCA_031409835.1 Nitrospirota bacterium | reverse complement strand
ATGACGACCGGCAGCCCTGCTTTTGCGAGTTTCAAAACCTCTTGTTCAGCCAGGTACTTCGACCGTTTGTAGTGGCCGGCCATCTGCTCGAGCGAAACCGGAGTCTCTTCCGTGCCGAGCCCTCCGCCTGGCGGAAGGCCGATCGCACCGATGGTGCTGCAGTAGACGATCCGTTCAGTACCGACGTCGCGGGCTGCTTCCAGCAGATTCTTGGTACCGGTGACGTTGATGTCGTAAAAAATCGCGGGGTCTTTCGCCCAGAGCGCATAGTGCGCCGCCACATGGTAGAGCTGTTGGCAGCCGGTGAGCGATGTGCGCAACGAAGCCTGGTCTCGAAGATCGCCCTCGACCCGCTCGACAGCGAGGTTCTGAATATTTTGAAGATCGGCTCCGGCGCGGGCCAGAACGCGAACGTCGAGGCCGCGCTTGACCAGCGCTCGCACCACTGCGCCGCCGACGAATCCGGTTGCGCCAGTGACGAGAACTTTCATTGCGAGGAAGTGATGGGTGATGGGTGATGGGTGATAAGTTGGAAGATAAAGTGGGTGCGTAATCTCATTTTACTCATCACCCATCACTGATCACTCATCACATCAGTTCTTCCGCGACGTGATATATCGCGCCAGTTCGCTAAGCGGCTCGGCGGCCTGGCCGAAGGGGGAGAGGCGGGCGATCGCGCGGGCCACGCAGTCGTCGGCTAGTGTTCTGGCTCCCTCGGCCCCGTAAAACGTCGGGTAGGTTTTTTTCCCTCGTTCCGCGTCGGTATTGGGATTCTTGCCCAGTTCCTCGCGCGTGCCGGTCACGTTGAGCACATCGTCCGCGATCTGAAAGGCCAGTCCGACATCCTCGGCATAACTCGTGAGGTCGTCCAGTTGGCGATCGTGTGCGCCAGCGGCAAGGGCGCCCATTCGCACCGCTGCGCGAATCAACATGCCGGTTTTATGTTTGTGGATGTTCTGGAGCGTCGGAAGATCGATGTCCTTGTTTTCAGCCTGGATATCCAGCACCTGCCCGCCCACCATCCCCATGTTCCCTGAGCCGTAGGCCAGTTCTTGAATCAGCCGCACTTGGCGCGCCGGGTCGCAGCCCTTCATCAGATCCGGATGACTGCAAAGATCGAAGGCCATCGTCAACAAGGCATCACCGGCCAGGATGGCCATCGCATCGCCGTAGACCTTGTGATTCGTCGGCTTTCCGCGCCGAAAGTCGTCGTTGTCCATCGCGGGCAGGTCGTCGTGAATCAAGGAGTAGGTGTGGATTAGTTCCAGTGAACAGGCAATCGGCATCAATCCCGGCGCCGACTGCCCCACCGCTTCTGCCGCGGCGATGGCCAGGATCGGGCGGACTCGCTTCCCTCCCGCCATGAGACTGTAGCGCATGCTTTCGTGGAGCGTGGTGGGCGGCGTGGCAACGCCAGGCATGACGGAATCGAGGAATCGATCCACATCGACCCGCTTCTGTTCGAGATAGTCCTTGATGTTCATGGGATAAATTACCTGTGCCGCGACAGGCGCTGAACCGGCGCGGAGCGTAACAAATGGTCTGGGGGCTGTCAAACAGAGTGGGAAGGGGAGCGGCCAGGTGCCCTTCTTGCTCGCAGAACGCGCACGATAAGAATGTGCACGTTCGATGCGCGCAGTAAAGGGCAGCCTCGGCCACTCCCCCTAAAGGGAGGTATAGGAAATTGGAAGACCCTCGTTGGACGCGCGCAGTGGAAGATCAGTCAGTCCCCATCCCTGAAGAGATAACGAGCGAGCTTGGAAGGAGTATGTATATATTCACAAAAAGGCGTTGGTTGTCGAAGCCACTCTGACTGAGTCCTGTGCTCCCGTTCGTTTTCGCTGGCGAGCCGGTAGCACGTTCACTCCGGTTGATGTTGGCGCCGGTTGTCGAACCAAGAGTGAACCCAAAGCCGGTGGAGCCGACTGGCACATTTACTAGACCAGTCCATAACGTCTGCGTCAGCGACATCACCCCTAACTCCTCTCGCCTGCCATCTTCTCACAACCCCTTACCCCTTACGCCTCACCCCTCACCTCCCCAAGCCCTTGCCTCTCGGCTCGCGCGTTCGCTATACTTCGTGGCATGAGTATTAGAAACGCTGGCGGGACCTGGGAGCCGATGCTGTTGGGTATTGAAGCCCGGATCTGCAAGGTCTGCAAGGAAGGGCTTTACCGCAATAAGACGTTTTTCAGTGGCGGATGGTCTCGTTGCGCGTTGTGCGAGGACTTCGTCCACTACAGCTGCCTGGCAAACGGCAAAGTCTCGTTTCTGAAAGCTCGACCCCGTGTGTGTAAGATTTGTCGTACTGCCCAAGAGGGCACTCCTTCCTCTTCGCCGAAGGCAACGATCCCGGTAGCCGTCGGGTCGTGAATTCCCACTCACAATCAAGCCCGGTGGAAGCCCGTTCGGGCTGGCGGCATGCTTTTTTCTCCGACTTAGTTCGGTTCGTCCTGGCGCCGGCGATTCTCCTCCTCAGTGGATTGTTCACGACGAATTTTATTATCAACGGATCCTATACCTGGCCGGGGACCAGTCGAACATTGGCGTTGACGCTCATCGTGTTGATTCTCTCCCGTGAATTCGTCTACAAGGAGCAACGGTCGCGCAATGAGTCGCCGGGCCGTGCATGGTCGTCCGTGCTCTATTCTTGTGCGCTCCCCTATGTCATCGGTATGTTGGTGATGGTGGTTCTGTGGGCGCTCTAGTTTGGCAGGATGCTAAAAAAGTCCGTGAAACGTAAGACGTGAAAAGTAAAATGTTTCGGAGAAAGTGCTCTTGACTATCCGACGTTTCACCTTTCACGTCTCACCTTTCACGAGTCTGTAGGTTGTTGCTTCGGAGTGAGGACGGTCGATGGCAGAGATTATCCGCAGCGGAGCCTTTCTCCAACAATGTTGGTCGGTGCACCCGCTTTGTCTGACGGTCAAGCGCGTCGAGCCGGAGCGTATTGTGGTGCTGACGTGCAGCTCCTGCCGCATGGTGCATCGGGTGACTACCGCCGCAATTACCAGACAAGTATCGACGGGGGATTCTTCCGTGCCTGAACCGGACCCAACGAAGCCGGATGGGCTCGTGGCGCTCAAGACTTGTATGGGAACCCATACTTCGGCACTGTCGGTTCGGGAGATGGATGTGTTTCAAGATGCGGTGTGGGTCCGCTGTGCGGAATGCCGGGCGCAGTACGATCTGACAGTCTCCCAGTTCGAAACGCATCAGAAATAGCCGGCGCCTTTTGCGCTGGCTGTCCAGCCGATCGACAACTATGCCGTCAGAGTTTACACACGAAGAAGCGGCCTTGATGGCCGATCGGAACTTCTTTCTCGCCAAGGCGCAGATCATGGCGAAGGTGCGCCGCTTGCTCACGGCCACGCATGCGGCCTTGAAAGAGGAAGTCGCATCGGCTGCTCTGGTAACCCCGCCGAACTTTAATCCAGATAACTGTCAATTTGTGAAGGGAGAGTCTCTGGAGCTCTTTCCCTACCAATATCTGGACTTTCCAAAACACTTCCACGACTCGAACGCCTTTACCTTTCGAACGCTTTTTTGGTGGGGGCACCACGTTGTATGCGCCTTGATGTTGGAGGGGGAGGGGATCAAGCAGCACAAGGCACGGATTGTGGACCGGTTTCATCAGCTTGCCGGGCAGGGGCTGGAACTGTCGTTGGCGCCGACGTTGTGGGAATGGAAACGTGGCGAGGGGTATACGTTGCCGATTACCCACGATCGCAAGGCGCAGATTGCCGCCGTGTTGGCCGAACGGTCCTTTTTGAAGATCGTCCGGTTCCTGCCGTTCACCGATCCGCGGATTCAGTCGGGTCAGATGCCGGAATTCAGCCGTGAGACGTTTCGGGCCATCCTTCCCATCGTGACCCCCTAGCGGATCTATGGGCGCCAGAAGGCTTCCCAATCCTCTTGCCGAATTTGCAGCACTCGAAGCACATCGACCGGAAGACCAGTGGATAGTTGAGCTTGGGCCTCATACCCCACGATTTGTTTGTGCAAAATGAACGCCATGGCTTTTAAGTGCTGTAGGCTCAGCCGAATAGTGGCGACACGTTCAATCGGCGGCGGAGAGCCTGGCGCCACCGGATTGGCTCCGGAGACTTGAAAGTTCAGCGTGCATCCAAGCGGCCCAAGGTTGAGCTGAAATTGATCGGCATAGACATCAGGGACTTCGGCCATACGTCCTCCTCCAGGTTGGATTGATTGTGCCGAGCGATAGTAGCTTTCATTCTATGATTTGGTCAATGGAGTTACACAGCACCAGAGCCGGCGAGCCTCGGTATTTGTCTCTGCTCGTCAACTTGGGTACACTGAGCCCGCTTGAATGGCGGGGCGGCCAATCGCATGGAGGATGCTATCGTGAAACAGACAAGGGGACGACTGGGCGTCGGTATCGTGCTTGCGGCATGTTTACTAATGGGCGCGGGCTGTGGGGGTACCGGGAAAACATTCTATCTGGATCTTCAACAGAAACAGGCGGTGGCGCAATTTATGGAGCCGGAACCAGTCAGGATCGTCATCGAATCCTTCGAGGATCTGCGACTGGAGAAGAATCGGCTCGGTCTGCGGACCCATTTGTGGGGAGGGGTGACCTATTTCAATGTGGCGGGTGAGCGACCGGGAGACGTGATTGCCCAGGCCCTTGTGGATCGTCTGAAAACGCGCGGATGGAAGGATCGGGCCTGGACGGTGCGGGTGGCTTCCAGCGGGGCCGTGAAAAATTTGAACGATGCCGACATTGTCATCAGCGGGCAGCTGCTCGATTTTTCAGCCAACGCCAAGAGTCGACTCTTTTCGACGGTGGTCAACACGAGTAGCAAGCTGATGATCACCGCGAGGAATATTGGCGACCAGAGCGCAACGGTGAGAAACATTGAGGGAGCAGAACGCGATACCGTGGTCTGGTTCAGCGAAGACGACGTGCAACAGCTACTGGCAACGACCCTGAAGGACTGTATCGATCGGTACCTCATCGATACAACGATCGAGCACAAGACGTTGCGGCCGGTACGTTGATGCGCCGGGGGAAGAGATGACCCACCGTGCGTGAACGTCGCTGGGAAACGACGACCCCGTTGACCTTCGGTCAGGTACTCGCCGTGGGCGAACGGCTGGCTGCGTTGGGGTTGAAGCCGGCGGTGCCCGCGAGGGACGTCATCTGTTATGTCGAAGAATGGACGGTCGAGTCTCCTGAGGATTTCGACCAGCTGGATGCGTGGTCCACGGAAGATGTGACCCTGATCCATGTCCGAGAAGGTTGGCGGGGAGATTTTTTCCTCCTGGCTGGGGCCTACCACACGGTTTACCAGCGCTATCAGGATGTGGGTACCTACTGCTCGATCAGCCATCCCTGGCGCATTCGCGACCCGTTACGGTTGCACGATCCCCACAGCATGTTCTGGATTGGATTCCGCCACGCCCATTCGTTTATCCGTGTACGGCTCCAAACGAACGAGGTCATCACGCCAGGCGAGACGCGGGGCGATGCCGAGCGGGCGCAGTGGCTGGAGGAACGGCGCACGGCGTTTCTCGAAGCGATCACGCTGTTGGAGCTTCCCATCGAGACATTGGTTGAGAAGCAGCAGCTCATGTTGCGTCCGGTCGATCCCTCCGTCCCCTTCTTCTGCTCTTGGCCCGATGCCTTTGGGCCCTGTCAGTTTGAATACAACACGACAGACGCCTACGAGTTCCTAGTGCCGGCCAGTAAATTGGCTGCAACGTCTGCGCCTGAACCAGCCGGTGTCCGAGCCTACTTGACGGGCTTTTCAGAGGACGCGCTCGGTAACTTTCAAGCCATTGCACCGATCGCCCGCTCCGTGTATCGCTGTTCGGTCCATTGTCCGCTCGACGACTTGCCGGAGATTCGATCTGCCATCGAACCCGACGGCCGCCTCTACAGCACCCTCTGCGAGTTTCAAACACAGGAACTGCTTCCTGAATGTGAGGACGCCTCGGTGATCATTGGCGTGATCGGATCGGGCACGGGCTTTGGTATCGAGGCCCGTTTGAACAAGGCGCCGCTGAATGAAGGGGCGATGACTGGGTGGCTGGAGCGACTCATCGGTCACCCAGTTGTCTATGCGCCCTTGCCTGCATTTGTATGATCTGGCGTGAAGCGTGATGCTTCACTCGCGAACAACGAATGAATAAGCCTGCGCTGCCGAGCTTGCCGTCGCGACCCTGTTCCTGAATCCAACTTTTCATTGAACAAACCGCGGAGATTTCGCACAGTGAGGGCATGCGCTCACTGGCCAAGGTCCAATCTGTTCTCGCCAAGCCTGTCATGTCGGCCCTGTTCTTTGCCTCAGGCGTCACCTACGACACCATGACGCTGACGCGTATCGATCGCCTGCAAGACAATCTGATTCTCCTCCTCTATCTCGTGACGCTCGGTTTTCTTATCGTCCTTACCGGTCGTCTTGGCGTGGCCGCGGTGGAGCCGTCCGTCATCGAACCTCAAGGGTCGTCGTTTGCCCGATTCTTGATCAAGGCCAGGCCCTACTATCCGAAGGCCATGCAGTTTCTTCTGGGTGGGCTCTTCAGCGCCTATGCCGTTTTTTACTCGCGCAGCGCGACGCTTACAGGCACCGGGGTCTTCCTCGGTGTGCTTGTTCTGTTATTGATGGCCAACGAGTTCTTGCGCGACCGTCTCTCGAACATGCGCCTGCTCGTTGCGCTCTATGCCTTGGCCAGCTTCAGCTTCTTCACGTTCTTTCTGCCCGTCATGGTTGGGACGATCGGAACGTGGGTGTTTCTGCTCGGAGCCGTGCTGAGCGTGGGAGTGACGCTGCGCGTAGTCCAGTTGATCTATCGACGCAATCCGGATCGATCGCAGAGGGAAGCGGTCTTGGTCGGAGGACCAGCCATTGCCCTCATCGGCCTCCTGGTCGGGTTTTATTTCTTGAATTGGATTCCGCCCGTGCCCCTCTCGATGAAGTTCGGCGGCATGTATCGTGAGGTCCAGAAGCAGGATGATCGGTTTGCGCTCAGTTTCGATCGCGAGTGGTATCAACTCTGGAAGCGCTCGCAGAATCCTTTCCCAGCCGATGAGCCCATTTATTGTTTCACCGCCGTTTTCGCCCCGGTGGCATTGAATACGACCGTCTACCACCATTGGTACTTCCGAGCGAATAGCGACAAGCCCTTCACCCATGCCGACAAGATTCCGATCAAGATTGCCGGCGGCCGTGAAGGTGGCTACC
Source organism: Nitrospirota bacterium (assembly GCA_031409835.1). Lineage (GTDB taxonomy): Bacteria > Nitrospirota > Nitrospiria > Nitrospirales > Nitrospiraceae > Palsa-1315. The sequence goes on along the minus strand of JANNXZ010000317.1, from coordinate 1,795 downwards.
GGGCCTACACGTTTAAGCAGCGGCTCGATCCGGGGGACTGGCGTGTCGATGTCGAAACCGAAGACGGTCGAGTGGTCGGGCAAGTGTCTGTTGAGGTGGCTGAGCGGGGAGAGACAGGGGCAACGACTAGAACATTCTTATACTAATGCCATGAAACGTCTGAGTGGTCTCAAATTGCTTGAAGAGCGAGAGGGGGAGGGACGATCGGCCCAGAAGGGCGACCGCGTCGTCTACAACAGCAGACTGTTTCTGAACAAGGGGGACGAGGTTCCGCTGAATGCGAAACAGGCAGAACACCTTCCCAAAGACATGATTCGAGTCGAAGGAGGCGTCACCTTCGTCGACCACAAGGCCCTGCTTGGGAGCCGCCAGACAATGGCCGGTGTTGAGCATGCCTTGATAGGAATGAAAGTCGGCGGTTATAGAAAGATTCGCATCAGCCCTCATCTGGCCTACCGAGATAAAGGCATTCCGGATCTCATTCCTCCCGACGCAGTATTGATTTGTGAGATCTGGTTGCGCGACATTGTGAGTGCCCTTCCATCGTAAGGCTCTATTAGGTGGCATATGAACCCTCGTACCTCAGGATCGTGTCCCACTAGCCCCAATTGCGTTTCAACGCAAGCCCAAGACGAGGGCCATACCATCGCTCCGGCTGCTCGGCGGTTAAAGGGCAGCCAATTGCAAGGAGACAGCAAGTTCGCTAGACTCCCGCTATGGCTATAGGGATGCATCATCAGTAGGAAGACGGAGGGCAATCCATGAGCGAGATTGAACAGCTTGAGAAAACTGTATCGAATCTCTCTCCCAAGGATTTGGCGCAGTTTCGAGCCTGGTTCCTTGAGTTCGATGCGCGCGCGTGGGATGAGCAAATCGAGACGGATCTCAAGGCTGGAAAGTTGGATACGCTCATTGCAGAGGCGCGAACCGAGTGTGAACAGGGGAAAGCGCGCCCTCTGTGAAGCATACTGCTTCCTCGCGATTCTGGACCGCCTATCACGCCCTCCCCGAAGACATTCGCTTCCTGGCTGACAAGAATTTCCAGTTTTTGAAATCTAATCCGCGTCATCCGTCTCTTCGTCTTAAGCGCATCGGAGAACTGTGGTCGGTACGAGTTGGTGATCACCATCGAGCGCTTGGTTTCGATGTCCAAGGTGGAATCAACTGGTTCTGGATTGGCACCCACGCTGACTATAACAAGAGTATTGCTCCATGACTCGTAACGAGCCTTCCAATAGACTTCCTCCTTGTCCTTCCAGCCCCAACTGTGTATCAACGCAAGCCCAAGACGAGGGCCATGCGATTGCTCCCATCTCCTATCGTAAGCCTCGTGCTGAAGCGAAGGAGGCGTTGAAGGAAGTCATCCGTTCAATCCCCCGCATGCAGCTTGTCGAAGAGGATGAGACCTATCTCCACTACGAGGCCACCAGTCTGTTGCTTCGCTTCGTTGACGATGTTGAGTTTTTGTTCGATGATCAGGCCAAGATTATTCACTTCCGTTCTGCCTCCCGAACCGGCTACGGCGATCTGGGTGTCAATCGCAAGCGCATGGAGCAGGTGCGCTCCCTTGTAGGGGGACAGTTGTAGCTCCATATGGCAATTTTCTTTGGAGTTGAATGGCCCCTTGCTACGATATCGAAAACAGGAGGCAGGCGCCGATGGGGTTCAAGCGAAAAGGGTCACGTATCGAGGTAAGCCGAGGTGGCCGTTTACAGCGGGGGGCTCTCTCGGCGCCCTGCAAGGTGCTGGATGTCAGCGAGACAGGAGTCCGGATTGAGAGCCGCTTGTTCGTGAA
>JANNXZ010000316.1:0-14067 GCA_031409835.1 Nitrospirota bacterium | reverse complement strand
TGTTCGACGAAATACAAACCGGGATGGGGCGCACCGGGACGCTGTTTGCCTATGAGCAGTTCGGCGTGCAGCCTGACATCATGACGTTGGCGAAAGGATTGGGTGGTGGTGTGCCGATCGGGGCTTGCCTCGCGACTGACTCCGTCGCGAAGGCCTTCTCGCCCGGCAGTCATGCTTCGACATTCGGCGGCAATCCGCTCGCGTGTGCGGCAGGTTTGGCCGTCTGTCGTGCCCTGCTGGAAGGCCACGTGCTCGATCATGCGCGCCAGATGGGAGAGTATTTTGCGAAGGGCTTATCCGATTGTAAAGCGCGATACCGGGTAGTGCGAGAGGTGCGTGGACTCGGGCTCTTGCTGGGGATGGAGCTCGACATGGATGCGAAAGTCGTTGTGAGTGAGTGTTTAGCCCGAGGTATTCTGATCAATGGGGCCGGCGAGCATGTATTGCGGTTTGTGCCGGCCCTGATCATCACCCAGTCGGAAATCGATCGATTGCTCGATACGCTTGGCCAGATTTTCAGCGAGCAGGCGGCGTAAGGCTCTTCGCAGCGAATGGATACACAGGGATGACCACACGAGCAACAGGCCCGCAGGCCGGCAAAAAAGATTTTCTGGATGTTGCGGCCATCAGCAAGGCGGAGGTGGAGCGCTTACTGGTGTCGGCGGCTTTGTTGAAAGACAAGCAGCGGCGCGGGATTCTCCATCCACTGCTTCCAGGGAAGACGTTGGGCCTCCTGTTCCAAAAACCATCGACGCGCACGAGAGTGTCGTTCGAGGCGGGCATGAACCAGTTGGGCGGTCACGCTTTGGTGTTGCCCATGGCTGATATCCAGCTCTCGCGCGGAGAAAGTGTCGCCGATACGGCGCGTGTATTGTCGCGCTATCTCGACGCGATCGTCATCCGCACCTATGACCACGCGATCGTGGAGGAATGGGCGAGGGAAGCGACGATGCCGGTGATCAATGGGCTAACCGACCTGAGCCATCCTTGCCAAGCCCTCTCAGACCTCCTGACCATTCGCGAAAAGAAGGGCCGCTTGAAGGGGATCAAGATCGCCTATATCGGCGATGGCAACAATGTGGCGAACTCACTGATCGAGGCGGCGGCGAAGATGGGGATGATTATTACCCTCGGGTGTCCAGTGGGGTATCAGCCAGAGCAGCATGTTGTGGATCGGGCTAGAGTGGAAGCCTCAAAAACCGGAGCGGTGATCGAGATCGGGCACGACCCTCATATCGCAGCGAAGGAAGCGGACGTCATCTACACCGACGTCTGGATCAGCATGGGACGCGAGCGGGAGCATGCGCGACGATTAAAAGTCTTGGCTCCCTATCAAGTGAACAGCCGCTTGTTGCATCGCGCCAAGCCCGATGCGATCGTCATGCATTGTTTACCCGCCCACCGGGGTGAAGAAATTAGCGCCGACGTGCTGGATGGTCCGCAGTCGGTCATCATCGACCAGGCGGAGAACCGCCTCCATATGCAAAAGGCCATCTTAACGTACCTATTGGGGAAGAGGAGTCGAGCGAGACAATGAGCCGTGTCATAAAAAAAGTGGTGTTGGCCTATTCAGGCGGACTCGATACCTCCGTAATCTTGAAGTGGCTACAAGAGACCTATGGCTGTGAGGTCATCGCGTTCTGCGCCGATCTAGGACAAGGCGAAGATCTGCAAGCGATCAAGGCGAAGGCGCAAAAGCTCGGTGTGAAAAAGGTCTATGTCGAGGACCTGCGCGAGACCTTTGTGAAGGACTATGTCTTTCCGATGTTACGAGGCAACGCCATATACGAAGGCTGTTATCTGCTGGGGACCTCGATCGCGCGGCCTCTTATTGCGCGGCGTCAGGCTGAGATCGCGCTCAAAGAAGGCGCCGAGGCGGTGTCGCATGGCTCCACCGGAAAGGGCAACGACCAAGTGCGGTTCGAGCTGACCTATACGGCACTGGCGCCGAATCTCAAGATCATCGCGCCTTGGCGTGAATGGACAATGAAGTCGCGGCGCGAATTGATCGAGTATGCCGATCGGCACGGCATTCCCATCACGGCGACGAAAGCCAAGCCCTATAGCATGGATCTGAATTTGTTCCATGTGAGTTATGAGGGTGGCATCCTTGAAGATCCGTGGGAATCCCCACCGGATGAAATCTTTCAAATGACGGTGTCGCCGGAGCAGGCGCCGAACAAGCCGCTCGAAGTCGAGATCGGCTACGAGTCGGGCAATCCGGTGTCCGTCGACGGCAAGAAGATGAGCCCGGCAACCTTATTGGCGTACCTCAACAAATTGGGCGGCGCGCATGGGATCGGACGTGTCGATCTGGTGGAGAATCGCTACGTCGGGATGAAATCTTGCGGGGTCTATGAAACTCCGGGCGGGACGATCCTCCATGTGGCGCATCGCGGAATCGAATCGCTGACGATGGATCGCGAGGTGTTGCACTTCAGGGACGAGTTGATCCCACGCTTCGCCGAGCTGATTTACAACGGCTATTGGTTCAGCCCGGAACGAGAGATGCTTCAGGCCTCGATCGATGCGGCGCAGAAGGATGTGACCGGCACGGCGCGAGTGAAGCTCTATAAGGGAAGTTGCACGTTGGCCGGACGCAAGTCGAAAAACTCGCTCTATCGTCTCGACATTGCCACGTTTGAAGAGGACGAAGTCTATAACCAGAAAGACGCCGAGGGTTTCATTCGCTTGAATGCGTTGCGGCTGAAAATCAGAGCCCAGAGAAAGAAGGCCTCTTCCTAATGGCACGAGCATCGAACCGCAGCCCAGCCGCGTCGGAAGGTGGAAAGGCTTGGGGCGGGCGCTTCAGACACAAGACAAACCGATTGGTGGAAGCCTTCACCGTTTCAGTGGCAGTCGATCGCCGGCTCTACGCCTATGACATTCTGGGCAGCATCGCCCATTGCAAGACGTTGGGCAAGGCGCGGGTATTAACCGCCTCTGAAACCAGGACGATAGTGCGAGGCCTGGAATCGGTGAAGACGGAACTGGATCGGGGCCGCTTTCGCTTCACCCCGCAGGATGAAGACATCCACATGGCGGTTGAGCGCCGACTGACCGAATTGATCGGCCCGCTCGGCGGTAAGTTGCACACGGGCCGGAGCCGGAACGATCAGGTTGCGCTGGATATTCGGCTCTATGTGAGGGATCAGCTCAGTCAGCTTGTGGCGCATCTGGAACACTTTCAACGGGTTTTGGTGGCGAAGGGAAAGGCGAATCTCGCGGTCGCTATGCCGGGCTATACGCATCTACAGCGCGCGCAGCCAGTCTTGTTCGCTCATCATCTCTTGGCCTATGTGGAAATGATCGAACGGGATAAGGGACGATTCCGCGATGCGTCGATGCGCGTGAATGTCATGCCGTTGGGGTCCGGTGCGCTTGCAGGGATCAATTACCCAGTCGATCGCCGATTCACCGCCGGGCTGTTGGGCTTTCCCTCCGTGACGCAAAATAGTCTCGATGCCGTGTCCGATCGGGACTTCATGATCGAGGTGGCCTCGGCGCTGTCGATAACGATGATGCATCTATCCCGGCTCAGCGAAGAATTAATTCTCTGGTCGTCCCAGGAGTTCCAATTCGTCGAGCTTCCCGATGCCTTCTGTACGGGGAGCAGCATGATGCCACAGAAGAAAAATCCCGATGTGCCGGAATTGATTCGGGGCAAGACAGGACGGGTCTATGGCCATTTGGTCAATCTGTTGACGACGCTCAAGGCGCTCCCCTTGAGTTATAATCGAGATCTTCAGGAAGATAAGCCTGCGCTCTTCGACGCCCTCGATACCGTCACTGCCTCGGTGAAAGTCTTGACCGAATTGATGCGCCGGCTCACCGTCAACCGGGACGTTCTCAAGCAAGCGGTTCAGGGTGGCGGGATGCTGGCCACGGAAGTAGCGGACTACCTTGTGACCAGAGGCGTGCCGTTTCGCGAGGCGCATGCGATCACGGGCCGGCTGGTGCGGGCTGCAATGGATCAAGGCCGCGAGATCACAAGTTTCTCGCTTCATGAGCTGCGGACATTTTCCGAACGAATTGAAAAGGGTCTGTTCGCTCGCTTGACGACCACTGCCGCTATCGATCGGAAGTCTCAGATAGGCGGCACTGCCCGAGCGAGAGTGGAACAGCGTATTAAAGAACTCGAGCGGATGTTCTCATGAAAGTGTTGCTGCCGAACGCGACGGCTATCGTATTGGGTGTGACAATGGGAGCGTTGGTGGCTTGCGGGGCCGTGGGGGCTCCTGTTCCTCCTGAAAGTGTCGGTGTGACTCCGACCATTGATCGGCAAAAGAAGTTGGAGATGCTTGAGGAGAAGCAGCGTGAGGCTGCAGCCGCAGCGCAATCTGCCGCTACCGAGCCACAGTCTGACCCAATATTACAGGGACAGGATGTCGATCTTCCTACGCTGCAACCGGTGGGGGGTCGGTAATGTTGACGCCACCATCAGCTGGATCTCTGTAGCCGGGTGACGCTATACTGGCGATAACGATTCGTAAGTTTAAGGATCTATTCGAGGCTTTCTTGAAGGGCTATCACGCTCATAGGTCTCGAACATCTCAATGAAGACCTAACCGATGCATAATTTCGAGTATCGACATGGCGAACTCTATTGCGAACAGGTACCGGTCAGCCGGATCGCGAAAGAGGTCGGCACGCCTTGTTATATCTACAGCTACGCAACCCTCGTTCGTCATTACCGGGCCTATGATGGGGCTTTCAAAAGTATTCCCCATGTGATTGCCTTCGCCATGAAGGCTAATTCCAATATCGCGATCCTCCGTCTCATGGCCAAAGAGGGGAGCGGGGTGGATATTGTGTCAGGCGGGGAACTCTTTCGGGCGCTCAAGGCAGGGGTTTCTCCCTCAAAGATCGTCTTTGCCGGTGTCGGCAAGAGCGCAGAGGAGATTCGTGAGGCCTTGAAGGCCGATGTTCTCATGTTCAACGTCGAGTCCTCGGCCGAGTTGCAGGCGCTGAATGAAGTGGCGGCTTCTGTCGGGACCAAGGCGAGAGTCGCCCTTCGTATCAATCCCGACATCGATCCCAAGACCCATCCCTATATTTCAACCGGTCTCAAGAAGAGCAAGTTCGGGATTGCCGCAGATCGGGCGCTGGAAGAATTCACGCTGGCTTCTTCGCTTGCCAACATCGATGTCGTCGGGGTGCATAAGCATATCGGATCACAGTTGACGGAAGTTACGCCATTCGTCGAGGCCGTGAAAAAGGTGGTGAAGCTGGTCGGAGCCTTGAAGGCTCAGGGAATCAATATCCGGTACGTCAATATTGGCGGGGGCCTCGGCATTACCTATTCGGATGAAACGCCTCCGTTACCACAAGATTTGTCGGACGCCGTGTCGCCGCTGCTGAAAGATTTGAATGTCACCCTCATCATGGAACCGGGCCGCGTCATCGTCGGCAACGCCGGCATTCTTGTGACGAAAGTGTTGTATCGGAAGGACGGCGAAGCGAAACGGTTTATTATCGTCGATGCGGCGATGAACGACCTGATCAGGCCAAGCCTCTACGGGGCCTATCACGAGATTCGCCCCTTGTCACAGGCGGTGTTGCAGCGGCCCAAGCATACTGTGGATGTTGTGGGCCCGGTCTGTGAGTCCGGCGATTTTCTGGCGAAGGACCGGTCATTGCCGGAAGTCAACCCGGGTGACATGCTTGCGGTGATGAGTGCGGGGGCCTACGGATTTGTGATGGCCTCCAATTACAATTCAAGACCACGGGTGCCGGAAGTTCTGATCAAAGATGGGGAGATCCACGTCATCAAGACTAGAGAGACGTACGACGACTTAGTGAAGGGCGAAACGATTCCAGCATTCCTCGATTGAGGAGTGAGCGCTGTAGTGAAGGAGCGAGCATGTTTACGGGTGCATTGATAGCCATTGTGACTCCGTTCCGGAACGGCAAAGTCGACGAACGGGCTTTCGGCGACCTTATAGAATGGCAAATTGCCAACGGGACGAGCGGGATTGTGCCCTGCGGCACGACTGGCGAATCCGCCACCCTCTCGCACCAGGAACACCACCGCGTGGTTGAATTGACCGTCGAGGTGGTCAATCGGCGTATCCCCGTGATTGCCGGGGCCGGCTCCAACAGCACGGCAGAAGCGGTGTCACTCACACAACACGCCAAGCAGGCGGGAGCCGATGGGGCGCTGCTCATTACGCCGTACTATAACAAGCCGACGCAAGAGGGATTGTACCGGCATTACAAAACAATCGCGGAGTCCGTGGATCTTCCACAGATCCTGTATAACATTCCCGGGCGGACTGGTGTGAACATGCTGCCATCCACCGTCGCAAGACTTTGTGGACTGCAGAACATTGTCGGAATTAAAGAAGGTAGTGGATCAGTCCAGCAGGCCTCTGAAATTGCGAGTGCCTGCGGCGACCGGATGACGGTCCTGGCGGGAGATGATGCCCTGACGTTGCCTATGATGGCAGTTGGAGGAAAAGGGGTCATCAGCGTCACGTCAAATATCGTTCCATCCGAGATGGCTCAATTGGTCAAGGCCTTCTTGGACGGGCGCATCGACTAGGCGCGCCGGATTCATTTCGCACTGTCGCCGCTCTTCACCGCGCTCTTTTACGAGACGAATCCGATCCCGGTGAAAACCGCGTTAGGGATGATGGGAAAAATTGATCCAGAGTTGCGGCTGCCACTCTGTGCCATGGCGACCGAGACAAAGGACCAACTTGCAAAGGCCTTAAAGGACGCAGGCCTCATTTAGTAATCCCGACGGTCTTGGCTCGGGTACTCATTCTATGATCAACGTCATTGTTGCAGGGGCTGCCGGTCGCATGGGCTGTCGGCTTGTTGCCCTTATTAAAGAATCCACGACCCTCACGCTTGCTGGCGCGATCGAAGGGAAGGGCCATCGCGCTGTGGGCGACGATGCCGGGGAGACAGCCGGCTGTGGCCGTGTGGGCGTTCCAATCACCGACGATTTTTCGGGGCTCCTTGACCGAGGCGAAGTGGTCGTCGATTTCTCCTCTCCTGAAGCGACCCTGCCTCACTTACGCACGGTGGCTCAATATCGACGAGCGATGGTGATCGGCACGACGGGATTTTCCGCTCCTCAGCTCGAAGAGCTGAAATCGCTGGCTTGCCAAGTTCCCTGCGTGTTGTCCCCGAACATGAGCGTGGGCGTCAATCTCATCTACAAGGTCATCAGCGAGATGGCGAAAACGTTGGGGGACGACTACGACATTGAGGTGATTGAAGCCCATCATCGTCTAAAAAAAGATGCGCCGAGCGGCACAGCCCTCAAGATTGCGGAAGTCTTGGCGAAAGCCGTGAGCCGTGATCTGGATCAGGTCGGCGTCTATGCCAGAAAAGGCCTTATTGGCGAACGAAAGAAGGGTGAGATCGGGATTCAAACTATCCGTGCAGGCGACATTGTCGGCGACCACACGATCCTCTTCGGTGGCATGGGTGAACGTATCGAAGTCACACATCGAGCGAGTAACCGAGATACCTTCGCGGGAGGCGCCTTGCGTGCCGCTCGGTGGGTGGTTCGGCAACCACCAGGCCTGTACGATATGATGGATGTACTGAGTCTCCGATAGTTCCTCATTCCCGTTCCAGATCCCATATCGTGAACCTGGCCAGCATCAATTTGCTACCGCAAAGGAGCTTCACCGAAGCTCCCGCCGGTCCATATTAACCAAATAGTGCAGAGATGGATGCGGGCTTGAATGAAGAACTGAGCAGGATGATCTCTGGGACTAGCGCAGGCTTGTGGGGACGGGAATACAGCACGAGTTACCGACTCACTTCTTCGAGATCCCGCTTGCTAGTGGGATCGAGAGCAGTGGCTCCTCGTTTGGAGATCGCTGCACATAGACGAGCGTAAATCTCCTGGGCTGAGTCCGTCCAATCGGCATTGGGCGGATACCCAGAGAAAGCAGCTTCTGCTGCTTTCTGTTCGTCGTACGTGAGCGGTTTAGGCTCTGTCATTGCGCGGGTTAATGTCTCGCGGTAATAGGCCGAGGTTCTTGGCCCGCTGATTTCCTGCGCCCACAGTTCAAGCACGCAAACACTGTGATCGCAAGCCCTGCGTTCAGATCCACTGCCCGTTCCGGTAACATCGCCCCGCGGCATTTATCGCAAATCGTCATGTCGGCACTCTACCATGCTGGAAAAGAGAAGCATATCCACCTGAAGTACTGGGTCTTGCAGAGAAATGGGTCTTCCGCTCACATACAGCTAGGCCATTTGAGTCGAGGGTATGAATAAGAATTCAGTAACTTGTGAGCAAGAGCAGCGTCAGGAGTTCTTGACAGCGGTGATCCTGTCCCATAGGATTGTGGCATAAGGAAGAGCACCCACTATGTATAGAGTTATTCTCATTCTTGGGCTACTCGTCGTACTGTATTTCCTACTTCGGAAGGCTCTTCGTGGGCGTAAGGGCCAGGAACAGCCAGAACGTCTTGCTCCTGGAAAGGATCAGATGGTCCAGGATCCCGTCTGCCTGGTATTTGTTCCAAGGGGATCAGCGGTGACGGAAGATATTGGGGGGCAGACCTATTATTTCTGTAGCCGATCTTGCGCGCACAAGTTTCAGGAAAAACTCGCGGGTTAACAACCTGAGTAGCTGGAGTCAGAAAGCTTTTCTTCCTTGTCGAACTTGAGCGTGATCTGGCACTGATTAGGGGAGAAGTTAAAGAAAGGCAGGCCTGATTTGCCGCCGGCGATGCGATAGTACGTCCAGGTTTCGCCACCAAAAAACCTTGTGGCCTTGCCACTCGGCGCTCCCCAGTTCTTTTCAAACCAGGCTTTGTCCTTGCCTTGAAGCTCAGCCGGTTTGAGCGACTGTTCAAGATAAGGGTTACTACCGCCGCAGCCGGTCAGGGCTAGACCGAATAGGAGCACCCAAGCCGATCGTTGCATCATGCACTCTCCTCAGTCATATAGGTACAAGCGTGGAGACAAGCCTATAAATGAATAGCCGAATTCTACCCGGCAGTCTGGGGCCTGTCAAACTTGGCGTATGTTGGCAGATAATTACAGCCAGGTTGAGTTCTTCATAGAATGACCGATAATGAACTGATCACAAGGGTTTCTCATCTCGACATGAAAGGACAAGGCCATGAAATTCTTTCTTGATACTGCCAACGTGAAGGAAATCCAGGAGGCGGCCAGCCTCGGACTGCTTGACGGAGTGACCACGAATCCGTCGCTTGTCGCTAAGGAAGGGCGCAGCTTTAAAGAAATGCTCGTTGAAATTTGCAACATTGTGGATGGGCCGATCAGTGCAGAAGTCGTCAGCCTTGAAGCCGATGCCATGGTGAAGGAAGGGAAGGAGCTTGCGAAGATCCATAAGAACATCGTCGTGAAGGTGCCTTTAATTGCAGAGGGATTGAAGGCCACCAAGAGAATGGCCGCCGAAGGTATCAAGGTGAATGTCACATTGTGCTTCTCTCCAACCCAGGCGCTCCTCGCAGCAAAAGCCGGTGCGTGGTGCGTCTCACCCTTCATCGGCCGGCTTGACGACATCAGTTCAAACGGGATGGAACTGATCCGCCAGATCCTGACCATCTACCGAAATTATGACTATAAGACCCAGGTGTTGGTGGCCAGCGTGCGCCACCCTCAGCACGTCGTCGAAGCTGCGCTAGCAGGCGGGCATATTTGCACAATGCCCTTTTCGATTTTTCAGCAGATGGTGAAACATCCGCTGACCGATAGCGGGCTCAAAAAGTTTCTGGCGGATTGGGACGCTCAAGCCAAGAAGTAAGGCATAGCAGGATGCTGAAAAATGGGGTGGGGAGCGGCCAGGCGCCTTCCTTGCTCGCAGAGCGCGCACGATGAAACTGTGCTCGTTCGATGCGCGCAGTTGAGGGCAGCTTTGGCCACTCATTTAATGAGAGATGAAGAGGATTGAAAGGCCCCGTCCACCCACCCCTTATGAAGTGACAGCTCGCTGCGGCTGTGCTGGTCGGTTCATTTATCTGTCGGCGCGGCAAGTCGCTGTCGCGCAGTGGCAAAGATGTGGTGAAACATCGGCCTGGTCAATAGTCCGGTGAAGGTGTTTTGCTGGCTTGGATGGTATGAGCCGATCAGTGTAATGCCCCAGGGAAGAACCTGGACGATTCCATGGGAAAACTTGGGGAGCGGTGAGGGAAGTTTCAGTCCCTCATCGCGGCAGGCTTTCAAGTAGTGATCGAACGCAATCTTACCCAGCGCCACTACCACTTGAATCTTCCGTAACGACCGGAGCTCTTCGCGCAGATAGGGGCGGCAAGCCGTGAATTCTTCAGGGGCTGGCTTGTTGTCGGGGGGCGCGCAACGAACCGTAGCGCCAATGTAACAATCCGACAGTTTCAGTCCGTCATCCCGGTGGTGAGAGCCTGGTTGGTTGGCGAAGCCAAATCGATGTAAGGCGTCATAGAGCCAGTCCCCACTCCGATCGCCTGTAAATACCCGTCCGGTTCTGTTGCCGCCGTGGGCGGCCGGCGCCAGCCCGAGTACATAGAGGCGTGCATGCGAGTCTCCGAATCCTGGGACCGGACGTCCCCAATAGGTCCAGGCTTCAAACTGCTTTCGTTTCTCTGCGGCGATCGTCTCTCGATAGGTGACAAGCCGTGAACAGGCAGTGCAGTGGGTGATGCGATCATTGAGGAGGGCCAGCGCACGCATAGGCGCGCAGTCTAGCACGAATTTGAAAGTCGATCATGCTTGCTGGTCCCCCATCAGGCTGTTAGCATACGTCCCAGACTTCGGATTGTTCACCGCATGTAGGAGGCAGGGTTAGTATGACAGCATGGGTTAGACGAACATTGATGCTCGGTGGGTTGTGGGTGGTGGTCATGCTTCCGATTGCGACGGGGGCACAGCCGCAACCTGAGCATTCCGAGGCGAAGGAGAGCCTGTCTCGATCTGGAGCCAATGGAGAAGCAGAGAGAGATGCGACTTTTCTCGATCCCCTTGACGACCCCAACGAGCCAGAAGATCGCCTCGTTATTCTTCCGGAAATCAAGCGGGAGGGAGAGCGCTACTTCCTCAGCTCGTTCAAGCTGCCCGATAAACTGACCTTTGCCGGTCAACCGGTCCCGCTCGATAATTGGCAGGTACGTGAACGCATCGAGTATGAGTTCTATCAATTCTTAGAAGACCAGGGCGAAAGCATCATCCTCGCCAAACGAACCGGACGCTGCTTCCCTCCTGCCGAAAAGCAGCTGGCCGATGCCGGACTGCCGGACGATCTCAAGTATATGCTGTTGGTGGAGAGCAAGTGTGTGGCCGCCGCCTATTCAAAGGCGAAAGCGTCCGGGCCGTGGCAGTTCATCCCCTCCACCGGACGACGCTATCGTCTCAAAAGCGACGCGGTCTTGGACGAACGCCGCAATCTTGAAATGTCGACGGAAGCGGCGGTCAAGTATTTGCGCTATCTCAAGGATTTCAAGGAAAACGATTGGTTCATGGCCATGGCCTCGTACAATGCCGGTGAAGAGCGCGTTCGCCGGTTATTGAAGGACCAGAATATTACCGACTACTGGAAGATGCATGGGCCACGGGAAACGATGCGCTATGTCCCGAGAATCATCGCCGCCAAGGAAATCTACTCGCAGCCGGAGAAGTATTTGGGTCTGAGCAAAAAAGACTTGTATATGCCGATGGAAACTGAAACGGTTACCGTCAACGTGAAAGATTCCCAACGAGCTCTCACCTCGATTGCCGAAGAATTTGGGACCTACTTCTTGGAACTCAAGATGCTGAATCCTGAATTCAAAAAGGATGTGCTCCCACGAGGGATCTATCAGATGAAAGTCCCTCGTCAGACTTGTCCGACTCGTTGCTTCAAGCAGGACAAGACTCCCTAGCCCATCGTCGGTGTTATCGGAAGGTTAAGGTTGAGGCCAAGGCTGAGATGAAGAACGTCAGGTCTTCGCTCAACCTTACCCTCGACCTCAGCCTGTCTCCCTCTCCTATCCGGCCACTTCTGAAGAAACTCATTGTTCGAGGTCTGGCGGCGGTCGATGCCAAGAAGGCGGTCAGTTGCGCCATCTCCAGAAACGGCGAGGAGCTGGTCATCGGCCGACGTCGGTATGACTTGCGTCGCCATGATCGTGTGGTTGTGCTCGGGGCTGGGAAGGCCACGGCCTCGATGGCTCAGGCAGTAGAACAGCGGTTGGGACTTCGGCTGCATAGCGGATTCGTCGTGGTCAAGCATGGCCATGGTTTGCCGACGAAACAGATCGTCGTGGTGGAGGCCGGTCACCCAGTTCCCGATCGATCCGGTCAGCGGGCGGCGGCCAGGCTCTGTGCCATGGCAGCAGAACTCGGTCCGCGCGACCTCTTGGTCGTGCTCCTATCGGGCGGCGCATCCAGCTTACTGCCTGCTCCTGTCGCAGGGGTGACGCTGGCCGACAAGCAGCGGACCACGCAGAAACTCTTGCGATGCGGGGCGAATATTGGCGACATCAATATCGTTCGGAAACATCTCTCGCGAATCAAAGGCGGACGTCTCGCCGAGTTGACCAAGGCCACCGTTGTGACCGTGATTCTGTCCGATGTGTTGGGTGACGACCTCAGCGCCATTGCCTCAGGGCCGACAGCCCCAGACCCGACAACCTATCAAGACGCGGTCGCGATTCTGAAACGTTATCGCATCTGGCGGGCAGTTCCTCAACGAGTGCGGCGGCATCTTGACCGTGGATGCCAGGGACTCGTGAGTGAGACTCCGAAACCGGGCTCTCATCTGTTTCGTCGCGTCCATCATCATATCGTCGGGAACAATGCAGCGGCCGTCGCGGCTGTGGCTCGCGCGGCCAGAGAGGCAGGTCTTCGAACCCTCGTGCAGAGGCCGACCTTAACCGGAGAGGCGCAAGACGAGGGAAAGCGGTTCGGTGTCCTGGCCAAGAATATTGTGCGAGCGGGCAAACCGCTGCAAAGGCCCTGCTGTGTGGTAGCCGGCGGAGAGACCACCGTGACCGTCACTGGGAAAGGCACAGGCGGGAGGGCGCAAGAATTCGCTGCAGCCGCCGCTCTGGAAATCGCCGATTTGGCCAAGGTATGGGTAGTAGCGATTGGCACCGATGGCACCGATGGTCCAACCGATGCGGCTGGTGCCGTGATCGATGGTCGTACTGTGGCGCGCGCGAAGCGCCTCTCGGTGGATCTCAAGGGCGCATTGAAGCGCCACAACACCTACCCCGCATTGAAGAAGCTCCATCAGCTCATCCTCACCGGACCCACCGGCACGAACGTCAACGACCTTTACCTCCTCCTCGTGCTGTAGGTACTATCCACCTCAATGGATCGTCCTCTCCTTCTTCCCTTGGCCTCCTGTACTCAGCCCTCTCTTGTTGGGGGGAAAGCCCTCGGGTTAGCGCGTCTGCTCGCTGGAGGCTTCCCTGTTCCCTCCGGGTTCTGCGTGACGACGGAGGCCTACGACCACGTGCTTAGCGCGCCGGATTTTTCTCCAGCAGAACAGTGGCAGGCTGCCCTGCATTCCTCTGGGGCCGAACGCCAGCGGATACTTTCCCGCTCTCGCACCATCATTCAGAACCACGACATCGTTGAACTGACGGCGCAGATCGTCGAACAGGTGCGCCGGCTGGATCTTCCGTCGCCTGGGCTGTGGGCTGTGAGGTCGTCAGCGACGAACGAGGATGGAGCGCATGCGAGTTTTGCCGGAGTCTACTGCACGCGCCTCGGCGTCCCACTAGAGGAGATAGGTTTGGCGGTGAAAGACCTGTGGCTGTCGATCTGGGACGAGCGGGTTCTGAATTATCATGTGGCATCAGGGTTGATTGGAGCGCCTCCCGCCATGGCCGTGGTGATCCAACCGCTGTTTGATGCACAAGCCGCCGGCGTCGCCTATTCGATCCATCCTCTTACAGGCAGAACAACCCAGGTGATGATCAATGCGGTTGCAGGACTTGCGGCAGAGCTCGTCGATGGGCGTGCGACACCGGATCAGTATGTGGTTGAGATCGCTGAGAGCAGTCAGCCTAACCGGATCAGCGAACGGATGATCAGCAAGCAGACTCAGGCGTTGCGGGTGACCGGCCAGGGTCTTTGCGAAGTGCCGCTGTCGGATGATGCAGTTGGGCG
>JANNXZ010000315.1:0-3161 GCA_031409835.1 Nitrospirota bacterium | reverse complement strand
CATACCATCGAATGGCGTTGGGTCAAGGGACACGCGGGTCACCCGGACAACGAGCGTGTAGATGCACTGGCTCGTGCCGGCCTGGAACAGGTGCGCCGCGCGGCCAAGGCCGTCAGCGTCGAAAACACAGGAGCCGAGCGTCTTTTCTGATCGCTCGGCGTGATGCAATCCAGTCCGGCCCGGTCCGCTGACAAGAACAGCTTAGGGAGTCGGCGCGGTTTCAGAAGTGGGAATCGTCGAATTCGTAGGAGGCGTTGCACCGTTCTTGAACGGCAAATCGAGCAGCGAATAGGGATTCACGCGAGCGCCGTTGAGTTTGACGCCCCAATGGAGATGCGGGCCGGTGGCGCGGCCGGTTGCTCCCACTTTACCGATGATTTGCCCGGCTGTGACCAAATCTCCGTCTTTGACAAAAATCTCCGACAGGTGGAAATACATCGTATAGAAGCCCAGTCCGTGATCGACAAAAACACCCTTGCCGGAGAAAATATGATCGACGGTGATGCGGACAATCCCATCGTTCGTCGCCGCAACATCGGCTCCCAACGGCGCGCCGATATCCTCTCCGTTGTGCGGATTGCGCGGTTTGCCGTTCATGATCCGCACACTGCCGAAGATGCCGGTGCGCTTCCCGCTCACCGGTTCCACGAAGTTACTGTGCCATAACTTCAGTCGTGAGTTCTCTGCGAGCGCCTGCTTGACTTGCTCCTGCTCGGCTTTCCACCGTGCTGCGCCCTTCTCGTCCAAATCGACCTTTTCTTTCGGCAGCGTCAGATGCTCGACGGTAAACTTCTCTTTGGTCACCAGAACATTGAAGCTCAACTGCTTCGCCTGTTCACCCTGCTTCACTTCGACGGCGAGTTCGTACGTCCCCGGTTCATCCTGCATGTCGATTCCAAGCAGCCCAACATAGCCGGTCGGTTCCCCAGGCCTGAACTCTCTAAAAAATGGAATGGTCCGTTTCAAAAACGTCCCCTTCACCTCCGTCGCCTGTTCTTCACCCTTCACTTTAATCACCAGCACTTGCCCCTGCCTGCAGCTATATTGCCCATCGTGCCCCATCGGCGCTGGAGGCGTATTGGAAAACAACTCGACGGGGAAGACGCTGGATAGCAGCACGACAGCCATAATCAACGTTCGATCCAGCCGTGAGATCCGCGCATGCGTCTGTTTGAGCGCCGTCATTATCATCGGTAGAACCGTAATCCCGACACCTGCGAAAGCAACTCATCCACTCGCCGGTTCACGGCGCTGAAGGGGTCCATGCAGAGAATCGTTTCTTCCCAGTAGCCATTGAGTTTCAGATAGGTCCAGTCGACCGTATAGGAGCGGTTTTTCGCGCGAGCAAACCGGATGAAATCGCCGCGTACCTTTGCCCTCGTGGTCTGTGGCGGAGTCGACATGGCCCGTTGCACCGCTTCCTCCTCCACCACCCGTTCGATCAACCCCCGGGACTCCATCAGATAGTACAATCCGCGCGTCCGTTTGACGTCATGAAATTGGAGATCGATCAGAAACACCCGTGGGTCGTCCCAGCCGCAGCCCTTTTTGTCGATATAGGACTGGATCAGATGACGCTTGGTCACCCAGTCGATTTCGCGCACGAGCTGCATGGGATCCTCTTCGAGCTTATCCAGCACCATGGCCCATCGTTGCCAGATGTCGTCGAGGATGGGATCGTGTTCCTGTTGGGCCAAATATTCCTGTGCTCGATCCAGATAGACCCGCTGAACTTCGACCGCCGTCATCTGACGACCATCGTCCAGCTTGATCTTGCGCTTCAAGGTGGGATCGCGCGACACCTCCCGAATAGCTTTGACGGGGTCCTCGAACTCCATCCCTTGGACGGTGTACCCTTCCTCGATCATGGACAGCACCAACGTCGCCGTGCCGACTTTCAAATAGGTCACGAACTCCGACATGTTGGAATCCCCGACGATGATATGGAGCCGCCGGTAGCGTTCCGCATCGGCGTGCGGCTCGTCTCTTGTATTGATGATGCTGCGCGAGGAGGTGGTCGAGGAGGAGGTCTTCTCGTGAATGTGTTGTGCGCGTTGCGAGATGAAGTACTGCGGTTTGCCGGATACTTTTAGTACCTTCCCCGCTCCGCTATAGACCTGCCGCGTGACGAAAAATGGAATGAGCTGCTCCGTGACTTTCCAAAAATCGACATCGCGGCGCATGAGGAAGTTTTCATGGCACCCGTAGGTATTGCCGAGCGAATCTGTATTGTTCTTAAAAATGTAGATTTCTCCGGACAAACCTTCTTCCCGCAATCGTTCTTCCGCTGCCGGCAGACAAGCTTCAAGAAGCCGCTCGCCGGCTTTATCGTGGATGACGAGATCGAGAATGTTATCGCACTCGGGGGTGGAATACTCAGGATGGCAGCCGGTGTCTTGATAAAACCTGGCGCCATTGACGAGGAAAGCGTTAGACGGCCAGCTGTTCGGAATGAGACCTTCGAAAATATACCCCAGCACCTTCTCCATCGGGAGATAGACCCGCCCGTTCGGAGAAAAAATGAGACCGTACTCATTCTCCAAACCGAAGATCCGGCGTTTCAGTGGACTGGGTTGCAGCATGCGAGCATGACCAGAATACCAGTCGGCCCCGCCTTCTTCAACAGAAGGACACGATCCGACGATGGGAAAGATGAGCTCGGTTTGTTTGGTTTGTTTAGTTCATTTGGTTTATTTGGTTCTTCCGGTCAGTTTCTAGCAACTAAACCAGACAAACCAAATAGACCAACTGAACCAGTTATGTTGCGAGGAGTTGCTTCGTATCAGGGGGCGTAAGCCGGCGGAACCTTCTGCCGTCGCGGGTGCGATCCAGAATCGCCACTTCCATACTCTCCAGAGAGAGCTTCTGGTTCCCGATTTGTTCGAGTGCGGCGATACAGAGGGTGAGAGCAGCCTGAAGTTCAGGGGGTTGTGTCAGGCCTTTCTCCTTGAGCACGGCCTGCACGGCTTCGGACTTGCCTCCGATGACCGCAACGGTACGTTCGTCGATGATGCTGCCGTCGAAAGAAATACGATACATCTCATTGGGCTGGCCGGTGTGCCCGACCTGCACCACCAGAATCTCCACCTCCAGCGGCTTCAGCTCCTGGCTGAAAATGGTGCCCAGGCTTTGAGAGTAGCCGTTCGCAAGCGACCGCGCCG
>JANNXZ010000314.1:0-2837 GCA_031409835.1 Nitrospirota bacterium | reverse complement strand
ACCTATTGGGAAGGCGCCATCGAGACCACCGGCACGGCACAGGGAAAGCCAATCCACGGCCAGGGCTACATGGAACTGGTTGGCTATGCCGAACGGATTCCCAATAAGATGTAACAAGCTAACTTGTTCATTTGGTCAACTCCAAAAAAAATGTCGAGGACGGGAAAGGGTCGCCTGCTTGGTCGGCACTATTACAACCGCTCATACTCTGCTTGCACAAACTGCGGGTCATACGTGCGTTCTAGCCTGCGGACAATGAAGTGACCCCGAGCCATCTCCTGGAAATGGTCGATGAACAGGACGTTGATCACCACGCCTCCGGCAGCACCAATCACGGGGACAGCTTGCGCGGCAACCTTCTCTGAAACGTTCACGCCAAAGCGCGTGGCCAACTGTGTGATGAACCTGACAATGGCTGGTGCGCCCTCCTCCACCAGACCTCTCTGAGTGATGTACCCCGCAGCCTCTGAGACCGACTTCGCCAGAGCTGCGCGCATCAGGAAATAGGCAGATTCACTCGCATCGTCGCTCTTACTAGGCCCACCAAGAGCAAAGACCTCAAGGCAGGCCAGTTTGGCATCCGGCGTCCGGAGGCGTTCACCCTCGCTGCGTGCGATATCTGCAATCGAACGCAACATGATCGTGGTAGACAGGGGCAGTTCGAATGGGAGACCGAGCAATCCAAGGGCACCTCCCCCAGCGCCAGTCGCTACCACTGCGAGCTTATGGAGGAACTCCCACGAGTTCGCCTGCGGTTTGTCGTCGATTGTCAGTAATGCAGCCTGTAGCGCCGTCTCCAGCGATTTCCTTGTCGCCTCGTTGACCACCTGCGCCCATCTCCCTGGAAGAAGCTGCAGCGCTTTCTCAATCGGCATGCCGATCAATCCCGTGATCTTCGCGGCAAGGCCAGGATTCTCAAGGAGAGCCTTCGCGTACCGTAGCGCCTCTTGATCTTCATATGACAGGTTCACGCGACCCTCCTACTCTCTGGAATATCACCCGCTCATATGGACTTGTCAATTGCCCAAACTTGGACATGGACCCCGATGTCAAATTTGGCCCGGCCTGACGACGATCTTACGTCGACAGTACATCCGTCACGCGATCCACGCCTAACCCCGATGATTTTTTTCACCCCAGTGCCGCCTTGACTCCCCTCCAACCGCTGTGATTAGGTCTCTCGCCGATCTTCTCAGGACAGGTTGTTCAAATGACACCGCTTCGGGCCAAGCAGATCCAACCACGGTTATTCGCCTGCGCCTTCGCCATATTTCTCTGCCTAGCCGGTGCCGGCTGCCAAAAGGAGAGCGAGGCGATCGTCTCAATTGCCTTACACCCGACGAACGCGAACATCCTCTACGTGGCAACGAACGATGCGGTCTATAAATCGCGCGACGAGGGCCAGTTGTGGGAGCGGTTCCCGAGTTTCAGCGCCAGGCGGGTGACGACGCTCGCAATCGATCCTGAATTCCCGGCCACGATCTATGCCGGCACGATGGCCGATGCTGTCTACAAGAGCCCGGATGGGGGGCAACATTGGCTTCCCCACAACGTCGGACTCAAAGAACACGTTTCCTTTATCAATCAATTCGTCTTTCACCCGACAGACCACGAACAGATCTACGCCGCCACGACCGTCGGCGTCTTTTATACCAAAGACGGCGGGCGCGAATGGGAAGAGCGCATGGCCGGGATGAAGGAAGTCCACATCGTGGTCTCCATTGCCATTCATCCCCGCGATCATCGGGTTCTCTATGCGGGAACGACGGGAGGGGTCTACCGATCCGACAGCGCGGCAATGGGATGGAAGAAAATCAACAATGGGCTGATTCCTGAGCAGGAACTGATGGGGGCGATGGCGCTGGGGGTCAATATGATCGTCTTCGATGTGGTCACCCCGGACATCGTCTATGCCGGAACCACAAAGGGCCTGTTCCGTACCGCGACGCGCGGGGAACAATGGGAGCGAATCGGGCTATCGCTCCCCGATTTGTTCGTGAGCAGTATCCTCCTCGACCCGACGCAGCCGAAAACCCTCTATATCGGAGGACCGGGTGGTGTCTGGAAAAGCCCCGACAGCGGACAGACCTGGACCGCCATTAACAGCGGACTGGGCTCGCTGAATATCCGCACCCTGGCAATGAGCCAGCGCGATTCGCGCCTCCTCTATGCCGGCACAAATGGGAGCGGTCTCTACCGCTCGACCGATGCCGGCGCGAGCTGGACGCCCCTGCCGCTCAAAGCTGCGCCCCCAGCAGCAGGCTGAGGTTGAGGCCCTAGTACCCAGTTTTCGCCCCCGCCTCGCTATGTTTATATCGGCTGCTGTAAGCCAGCATTTGATCCGACAAGGCTTTCCACTCCTCGGCCGTCATGAGTTCTTTCATCCTGAAACGGAACGAGAGAATCTTCGCGGCAGACTGCATTCGCAGATTGCTTGCATCATCCAGGGCCTTGGTGAACTCTTCCGGAGTCGCCGCGTAATTTGCGCTCAACTCGTACAGCCTACGGTGCCCAGCACGATCTTGCTCACGGCTGGCCTTCAATTCTGCGACGATCTCGCTCACGATCGATTTGATGTGTCCAGCTTTCTCCTGATCTTTCACGGTCCGATCGATCAAGGCTGCCATGTCCTGCTGACCCTTCTGCCAGTAGGCCTCCCCTTTCCCTTCGCCACCCATCCCATGGTGACGATGGGACGAACAACCGGCCAAGGCGAGCACGACAACGAGTCCGAGAACATAGCCCTGAATGCGCTTCATGCTAGAACCTCCTTTGAAATTGGTCTGTCTGGTCTTTCTGGTCTGTTCGGTCTGTCTCGTTTATTTGGTTGAATCAGA
>JANNXZ010000313.1:0-2328 GCA_031409835.1 Nitrospirota bacterium | reverse complement strand
CGTTCGTGCTAACATGCGCGCGAGTGTAACATAGCTCTATGGAGTCGATAACGGGGACGTGACGGAGGTAGATGCATGCATCAACCCATTGTCGGATTTCATGTGGACGAATATGGTGACTGGGTGGCCGATCTACAATGCGGCCATGGCCAGCATGTGCGGCACCAGCCACCGATGACAAATCGCTCATGGGTTTTGACAGAGGAAGGCCGGAGCCAGCATCTCGGAGAGAGTTTGAACTGCAAGAAGTGCGACGAAGCGAGCGGCTGATCTAACAGGAATCGTGAAAGGTAAAACGTGAGACGTGAAATGCAAGACTGCCGAGTACTCTTTTCCCGAAACCTTTTACGTTTTACCGTTCACGTCTCACGGATCGCTGGTCGGCCTTTTTGAGTATCCTGCTACTCGATCGTGGTGATGTGTGAAGTAGGTGTGGTTTTCATGTCGAGGCCTGGTCCTGACCAGGGTTGCAGGCGTGAACCTTCATATCGGTAGCCACCCGTGACAGGATCACTGGTCAGCAAGAGCGGAGTGTCGAGGTCGAGCACATCGAAGCCGCTGAGCCCAAGTACCAGGCTGAAGGAGCAGCCCATCGCGATGCGTGTTTCGACCATCCCGCCGATCATCAACTTGAGGCCAGAGGCCTTGGTGAAATTGGCAATTTCCACTGCTTCGATCACGCCGGTCTTCATGATCTTGATGTTAATGTAGTCAGCCGCGTCTTGGGCGACGACCTCTTGCGCGTCCGTGAGCGAACGGACCGATTCATCTGCTGCAACTGGAATGCCGGTCTCTCGACGGATCGCCGCCATGCTGTCGAGGTCGTCTCGCACCACCGGCTGCTCAAGCAGCGCCATCGTCCCACCAAACTTTTTCACTCCCTGCGCAAAGGTCAGGCAATCTTGGCGCGAGAATCCCTGGTTGCCATCGCCGATGAATGAGATGCCTGGGAGTGCGCGATGCACGGCTTCCAGCCGCCGAATGTCGCTCTCGACGTCTTTACCGACCTTCATTTTGAAGAGGCGAAACCCCTTCGCGTACCATCCGCGCGCCAGGGCGACGGTCTTGTCGAGGTCGGTAATGGGAATCGTGATATCCGTCTCTCGCGCTCGCACGTCCGTGCCACCCCAGAGCTGCCACAGCGGGATGCCTGACGCGCGGCAGTAAGCGTCGATGACGGCAGTTTCGATTCCACAACGGGCTGCTGGATAGGTGAGGGCCTGTTCAGATAGCAAGCGCCCAACTTCCTTATAGTCTGCCGCCGAACGACCAAGGACAATCTTGCTGAGTTGGTGGAGTGTGAGAAGGCAGCTCTCTCGGGTTTCTCCTCCGACTTCAGGAAACGGCGCCGCCTCCCCATAACCCTGTGCGCCATTGGCCAGCGTGACTCGCAGGAAGACGTTCTCCGCAACCGTTCGTGCGCCGGTGGCGACGACGAAGGGGTCCGTGATGGGGATATCCACGGGCCAATACTCAATTCTTGTGATGCTGGATGCGAGGGGGCCTATCACGGTGTATACACAGCCTGTGCGATTCAATTTTCCGGCTTGGCGGAGTTCCGGTTACTCATGCTCCAGCATCCTGCTAGTGTCGACCTGGGGGCTGGCAGATACCAGCGATTGTAGCAGAACTGTTCATAGGATCATGCGGGCTAGTTCTGGCGGATGCACGCTCCAACCATAACAGCAGCCGACGTGTTCCGATTCGCCCGTGAAAATGTCGGGAGCGCTCACCGTCGCTGCCCGACCGTCCAGCTCTCGCAACGAACGGAGATTTCCTTGAACCACAGCCATCACCCGGTATAGTACGGTTCTATCGAGAAGGTACCCCTATGAATGACCAGCAGACAGCCACAGCGATTCTGGCCCTTGAAGAATGCATCGAACAATACATTGCTGAATGCCGCGGACGGGTGGATGGTTTTGTGGAACGGCACTTTTCTCTTCAGGAAACCATCGCGCTTCAGAAGCAGTCCCTCGTGAGCGACTTGCTTTGCCACCCGATCAATGCCCTGTGGTCGATCCCGTCTCTCTTTTTGAAAAAGCTTATCGAGGTACCGATGAAATTGGGCTGGCGCTCCGGCGCCAACTTGATCACTCTAGTGCCTACTGGCCTCAAAACACGGTATCAAAAAGAAATTGAACGGCTGATAGCCGCAGAGTTGCTGGATTGGTCTTGTGCGACAGGTGACCGGTGGACCTCCTCGAACGGGTTGATCGAACGCATGAAGCGCCACAAACAGGTGGGACCCTTGCTCGCATCGGGCGCATTTTCTGACGAAACTCTGAGGGAATTGTCCGACATCCCCTGTCTCGTTTCCGAGCATTC
>JANNXZ010000312.1:0-4764 GCA_031409835.1 Nitrospirota bacterium | reverse complement strand
GCGGCCGTCGGTGAACGTTCCCGATCCCGTTGAGGGCGGCATCTGATGTATGACACCCGGTTGATTGCCGATGTGCGGTGGCGCCGTCGGTGTGCGGTATGTGAATTCGTTCAAGGTTCGTGGAACGACGGTTGGCGATCCGGGCACCGGCATGATCCAATGGCGTGGCAGGGTCGGCAGGTTCGTTTTCGGTGCAGGAGGAGCGGGCGCTCGTGTCGGAGCCGGCGGCGGTCTTGTGGGAATCACTTGTTGCGCTACGTGGACATGCGGGCTTGAGGGATATAAGCCCTGCGCGACGTTCAGGAGCGCGAGGAGCTGGGCCAGACCTGCCAAGGAAGAGGAGGAGGAGCCGTACGGCGAGATGAGCACCCAATCAGTCCAGGCCTGCGAGACCATGGCATTCGATTGCACCCGATTCAAGATGTCTTGGCGTTGCTGGGCCGCCTGCTGCGTTTCCTCTACGGTCGAGGCCTGTGCCAAGGCCTGATTCGCCGCGTCGAGATCCCGTTGTAGCTGGTCATTTTCCAGTTGCAGCGCGACGAGTTGATGCCGGGCATCCTCGTTTTCCCGCAAGGCCGCGATGGCCTCTCGCACTTCTTCCGTATCGATCTGGGCCACCAGATCTGTGCGGACAACGATGGTATTCCCATCGAGCGTCGTGTCGGTCTTTTGCTCCAGGACAAGGACCAGGCCGGCGGTATAGGTTCGGATTTCGTCTTTCGTGACATCCAGACCGTTTACAATTGTGATGCTCTCGAGGTACACGGCGACCTGCTCCAGTGCATTTCGTTTGGCCGCTTCGGTGGCCAGACGGATGGCGTCTTCTCTGGTGTCACGGTCTCCCATCCGGTGTTCACCCTGAGCGGTCACGACTCGAACTTCTGCCAGAGTCACTGCAGGCCATACAGACAGAATGAAGAGCAACGCGAAGAGGCGCAGGCTTGGTGATGGGATGAGCTGGAATGCCGGTTGAGCGGGAGTCTGCGGAGGAGAGGTCTGTGGCATCGCCAATACTCTCTACATTGGACTACCGTGCCAGAGGCCAATTCGTTGGCCCCCATTGGGTTACGAATAAGCATAACACCGCATCGACCGTTGTGCCAGGAACTGTCCTACAGGCATCAACCTTGATGAATCGTGTGGGCGAGGCCTCGGCTCGCTTGCCTTGGCGGAAAACGCCATGATAGCGTAACAGTTCCCTTGAAATAGAAAGAACTCATCTGTGCAGATGTTCATTAGCCTTGATCGTGGATGGTCAGTTCGGATACTAGCCGTATCCCTCTTGGTTCTCTATCTGATCCTTCCGAGAGACGCGGCGGTTGCCGCGGTATCGTCGTCGGCTCCCGCCTCAATGGCTCAGACCGAGCACGTCATTCTCTTTGTACTCGAAGGATTCGGCCAAGACTCCCTGAAAGGCGGCACGATGCCGACCCTCAGCCGGTTGATCAAGGACGGGTCTGTCTCCTGGTCTGCCACGGCAGTGAAACCGGCATTACGGCTGCCGACGATGGCGTCATTGATTACAGGCATGCCGGTCGAGAAACACGGCATTACCTGGAACACCTTTGAGTTCAGCCGGGGCTACCCGCGCGCTCCCAGCCTGTTCGACTACCTCGATCTTAGCGGGGGGCGCGACAGCGCGATTTTTCTTATGGATGAGTCGCTGTATCAGCTGGCGCGACCCGAACCCTATACGGATTATCAGATGTGCGGGCCGCTGAAGCCCGAGTGCAGCACGGACCGGATTGTGTCCTACATCCGTCAATATTTCAAGAAAGCAGCCAGCGGCCATGGGTACGGGCATGCCATCCTTGCACTGCCGCACTTCCTGGTCGTGCATCTTCCTGAGGCGGGCCGGGTGGGCGCGTCCAAAGGCTGGACGTCGAAGGAGTATCGTGACGCGCTTCGCACCGTGGATAAGGCCATGCACTCGGTGTTGGACATCTATCACGAGCAAGGGCTGATCAAACGGACAACCCTGTTCGTGACATCGCTGAGCGCCGAGGGCAGGGATGCGAACCAAGAACAGGCTGACGCGGCCGTTCCGATGGTGCCATGGATTGCTTCAGGGGTGGGAATTAAACCTGGTCACGCGATTCACCAGCCTGTTTCTATTTTGGATACCGGCGCGACGGTGATGCGGACGTTGGGGTTGCAGACCCATACCGAATGGGAGAGTCATGCCGTGGAAGAAATCTTTCAGTCTGCCTTTACCGCGGCCCCGCGCGGATCTTTGGAATAGCGCACGCGATGCAGAGTGTGAAATGGTGCATAGGTTGCTGTCTACTCGGAGGATTGCTGGGCTCCGCAACGGTCATCCAGCCAGCCGCAGCCGGTCAGCCGGCTGCCTACATGAAGGAACATGCGATCACGATTGATGCGACCCCCATTACTCCTCAGTCCTGGTGGCAGGTGCCCGGCGTCACCCCGTCGATTTATGCCTCGGACCCTGAATCTCTGGATGCCTACAAGACGACCGAGTCTCGTGCCCTGAAACTGAAGCCAGGAAAATATAAATTTGGGAGCTTCACGTACGATTTCCCGTTCGCGGTGAACTTGGATGGGAAGCTGGAGTTTGACAAGTCGCTCGACCAATGCGTGGAGGGACGAGGGACCCAGACCTTAACGGTTCGCTGCAGCCGGACCTATCCGTATAGCGGCCAGCGCGATTACCAGTATCAGTAGTAGCCTGCTGAAAAACTCACTTTTTGTACAATAAGTCGTCGCGATATTATGCATGGTGATAATGCCAGAATAGCAGCAGGATGCTCAAAAAGGCTGTCCAGCAAGGCCGCAGCGAGCGAAGAGGCGAGGCGTACGCTTCAGTACGTTGAGCCTCTGAGCGAAGCGAGAACGCCGCTGGCGGACTTTTTCAGCATCCTGGTAGAGGAGCGATACCAATGGCTCAGGCGCTTGTAGATCTATTAGAAGCACTCGAGGATGTCGACGACGCGACCCGCGAAGAAGCATCCAAGGCACTTGCCGAACTCGCCGATTCCACCACGTTGGACGCGTTGGTCGAGGCCTGTGGAGACGAGTATTGGGCTGTACGCGCTCATGCAGGCCGTGGCGTGGCCAGGATCGGGGGGGCGAAAGCGGTAGAAGCGCTCATTGTTCTGTTTAACGATTCCATCATGGATGTGCGAAACGATGTCGTGGCGGCCATGGCCTCGATGGGCGCTGTCGTCGTCGACCGCCTGATCGCGGCATTGAAGGATGAGCGGTGGCGTGTCCGTGAACATGCCGCGAAAACCTGTGGCGAAATAAAGGACCGGAAAGCCGTCGAGGCTCTCATGTTTGTCTGTCGAGATCGTGACGGCGCCGTGAAGAGTGCGGTGGCAGAGGCGCTGGGCAAGATCGGCGATCCGAGAGCGATCCCGGCTTTGAGCAAACTCTTCCGTGATCCTTCGAAAACGGTGCGAGAGACAGCCGGAACCGCGCTCATCTCTATCGGCCAGCCTTCCGTCGATCCCCTGATCGAATGTCTCAAGGATAAAGATTATGTGATTCGGTGTCACGCTGCCCGCGCACTCGGTGGCATGACGACCGACTATCAAATCGGCCGAACGTGGGTGCGGGACGCCAAAGTCGTCGATGTCCTGATTGCCGCGCTGAAAGATCCGGATCGTGCCGTGCGCGAAGATGCCACGATCGCTCTGGGCCAGATCGGCGATCCACGGGCTATCGACGCCTTGATCGAGGCGATGAAGGATGGAGCCGTGAAGCGGCATGCTATTGCGTCGCTCGGCATGATCGGCGATCCTCGCGCATTGGCTCCGGTGCTGGACGCGTTGAAGGGGAAGGGAATTCGGCAGGATGGGACTCCGACGCCCGGCTGTATTGTCAGCGAAGACGCTTTTATCAAGGAAGCGGCGGCGACGGCGCTCGGCCAATTCCGCGATCCGCGCGTCATTCCCGACTTGATCATGCTGTTGAAGGATGGCGTGTTGCGCGAGAAGGCCAGTGCCGCCTTGGCTACCATCGGCGATACGGCGATCGAGCCGTTGATTGCCTTTCTCTATGACCCGAAAGCGTCCGAAGTCGTCGCAGAAGGGGAGCGCGTGCTCTCCTATGCGTCGGTTCGGCTCACGGCGAAAGATGCCTTGCGGCAATTGGCGCTTGAAACGCTCGAACAATTAGGCTGGATGCCTGCGCCGGAAGACATCGCCGTCAATTCAAGTGTGGCCGACAATGCTCGGGTGGACATGCCTCTTGGCGACACCGGCAGATTCGGTCCGTCGGGAGATTTCGCCCAAAGAGGCCAGCAGGCTGCGAAATCGTTCGTGAAACGTGAAACGTTCGAATCCTGAAACGAACGACGCTTCACGAGATACGTTTCGCCTTTCATGTCTTACCTTTCACGGCTCTTGGGATTGAGGTTTGCATGGCCGACGCAGTAGCCGAACAGATTGCTGCCCTCAAAGACGAGGATTGGGCGATTCGCGAAGAGGCCGCTACCATACTCGGCACGCTTCGAGATCCCAGGGCCGTGGCGCCGTTGGTTTCCGTTCTGCGTGACGATGATCGCGCGGTTCGCGATGCGGCGATCGGCGCTCTCTTGGCCATTGGAGAGCCGGCTGTGACGACGCTGGGCGCCTGTCTCTCCGATCCAGTGCTCACGGTTCAGGAATTGGCCTCGTCGGTATTAGCGACTATTGCCGATGCGCGAGTGCTCGCGCCGCTGATGGCCGCGCTCAAGAGTCCCGATTGGATTGTGCGGATGCATGCCGCCAAGGCGTTAGGCCGGATTCAAGACCCTGGAGC
>JANNXZ010000311.1:0-3423 GCA_031409835.1 Nitrospirota bacterium | reverse complement strand
AAGATTAGGGATATGGCCGAAACACTGGCTGATCGCCCCCATCTCACCTTGACCGGGTTCGTTGACTTGATGATGACCAGGGTGTCGGAACAGCCGGATGAGGCGGAAAGCGCCCTGGCTGAAGAATCACCGGACGCCATCCGCGTACTGACCATTCATAAGGCCAAAGGATTGGAATTTCCTGTGGTCATTCTTCCAGGCCTGCACCAAGGGTCGAAGAATCCTCGCAAGGGGCCGTCCATCCATCATGATTGGTCGAGCCGGTGTTATAGCCTACAGATGGGAGGCCGCTCGAATCTTGGAGCTGTGCTCGTAGACATGAAGATGGCAGCGCGAGAAGAAGCGGAACAGCGGCGACTCCTGTATGTCGGCATGACACGGGCGCGCGATCTACTGATCCTATCCGGCGGGCTGACCACGAAACCTGGACATGACACTGTCCTCTCTCTACTCGGAGAAGCGATTGTAGACGAGGGGAGCCCTTCAACGCCTGACCAGATTTGCGTTGGAACAAGCCGGCTCACTCGTGTGATTACGCCGGCCACGGTGGCAGCGAGACGGCGCAGACAGGAACCCCTGTCCACGATAGCCCCTCAACCAGTCCTTGGTCCCATCCTCATTCGCCGCCAGGCAAGGCAGGTTGAATGGGAACAGCGTCGTTCAGCGCCGCGACGAGTGACCCCATCGAGCCTCACAGGAGACAGACCCGATGCCGTTATCCCCCGCACTGCCACAGGGCGTAGCTCCGATCTTGCTCGGCTTATCGGAGTCTGTGCCCATGCGGTACTCGAACAGTGGGACTTCACCAGGCCTCGCGCCGAGATCGGCACCGTCATCGAGCAGACCTGTCGGCGCTATGTGGCGCAGGACCAGCCTCATTTGATGGCCGACGTCATAGAGGATCTCACCACGCTCTTTAGAAACTTCCTTTCCTCTGAGCCGTACAAAAGATTGCAATGCGCGACGGTGCTGGGGCGAGAAGTTCCGTTTGTCATGCCCGAGGGTGAGGACCAGATGATGGAGGGAGTGATTGACCTGATTTACCGTCTTGAAGGGCGGATCTGGATTGCCGACTATAAAACGGACGATGTAGCGACTGAAGATTTGCAGGCCATTGCTGATCGCTACCGGCCCCAAGCGGAGAGTTATTCACGAGCCGTCGCGAGTGCGTTAGGATTGCCGTCTCTCTCGTTTCAGTTTATCTTTTTAAGGCCAGGTATTGCAGTTGATGTCTAGCAGACCGTTATCTGGTTTGTTTTGTTTATTTGGTTTGTCTGGTTTCTTTGGTTGACCCAGAGGAACAAAATCAACCAGATAAACAAAACAAACCAGATAGACCAGATGAACGTCCAATGATTGTCTCACAGGAAGAATTTGATAGGTGGATACAGGAGGCGCTTGCCGAACTGCCGCCACGTTTTGCCGCGCTGGCGAATGAAGTGTCGATCGTGGTCGAAGAGGAACCTTCATTCGAAGTCTTGCAGGATCTTGAGTTGGAATCAGAAGACGATTTGCTGGGTTTGTATCAAGGCGTACCGATTGATCAGGCATCTTTTTTCCAGCCTGCTGGTGAGCTGCCCGCCCGAATCTCCATCTATCGAGGCCCCATCCTGCGTCTCTGCCGAACGAAGGCCGAAGTCATTCAAGAGGTCCGCGACACGGTCGTCCATGAACTCGGACACCATGTGGGGTTAGATGACGACGAGATGCCGTACTAAGATCGCAGGGACTCAGGTGGTTAGGCTGAAGTTGATTGCTACGATCTTGGACTCAAGCAGAGATGAATCCTCGACAGGCAAGAAGGGTTACCCCTGAATCCCTTCAGCCTAGCTACCTGAGCACTTACCTAAGACTTAGCCTGAATCAAGGCTCGCCGCTGATACCCGAGGACGAGCATGAAGACTCCCACCAGGATCATGGGGAAGGAGAGGAGCTGTCCCATGGAGAAGGACGCAAGGATAAACCCGAGGTGGGCATCCGGTTCGCGAAAGAACTCCACGATCATCCGGCAGACTCCATAGCCGGTGATAAAACTCCAAAAGAGGGTGCCT
This sequence comes from Nitrospirota bacterium, assembly GCA_031409835.1. Classification (GTDB taxonomy): domain Bacteria; phylum Nitrospirota; class Nitrospiria; order Nitrospirales; family Nitrospiraceae; genus Palsa-1315. Next base: position 1,372 of record JANNXZ010000311.1, on the reverse strand, counting down.
GCTGGCGGGATGGTTTTCGAGATGACCCATACCAGGGTAAATAAGAACACACCTTCGAGCCCTGCCTCATATAGCTGTGAGGGATGGCGGCAGGCAGGCCCTCCACTCGGAAACACCATACACCAGTCGACATCGGTGGCTCTGCCATACAACTCTCCATTGATGAAGTTGCCGACTCGTCCGAACCCTAGCCCGATCGGTGTGACGGCTGCTGCTAAGTCTGCGACCTGGTAGGTGGGAATACCTTGCCGCTGGCTGAACCACACCAGGGCAACGATGGCGCCGAGCAGGCCGCCGTGGAAGGACATACCCCCTTCCCAGACTGCCACGATACTGGCCGGATGCTGGATATAGTAAGAAAAATTATAGAAAAGCGTATAGCCGAGCCGTCCTCCGATAAACAACCCGAATGCAGCCCACACCACCATGTTGTAGACCTGGTCCTTGGTCATGGAGAGGCCATGCGACTCCACTCGACGCTTGATCAAGAAATAGGCGCAGGCCAGTCCGATCAGATACATCAGACCATACCAACGAAACTGCAGGGGCCCCAGCTCAAGGAAGACTGGGCTGATGTTGGGGAAGGGGATCGCGTGCAACCAAGTCATGAATGCCTCATGTGGCGTATTGGCAGATAATAGGTGAGGGTCTTACTCATTGCAAGCGCGCGAATGGCTCACGGATGATCTGTTCCAACCGTTGCTCAGCGCCAGTTTCAGCGATATGCCACTTTCGTCTGTTGGTTTTCTGTCACGTCTGTGTTGTGACCTGTGAGGAAAACACAACTGAACATTGGCTGATTATAATCGTGGGAACAGCGTTGGGATGAATCACGGGAGATTTTTGCGGGGTCTCTTCTGGCACGCTTACTGCGAAGAGAATGGCGAGCATGCAGAGTATCGGCAATCACATTTTCATCTAACTGTTTCAAGGAGGTTCACCATGTCAGACCAGGGACGCCAGGCAGCGAAGGTGGCAGCGTTGGTGGCAGGTGGGGCGGTGATCGGAGCGGGGATTGGATTACTGTTCGCGCCGCAAACGGGGGCTGAAACCCGGCGTGATGTCGGCCGCTATGCGAGAAAGGCCCAATTGCAAGCGACTCGATTGAGTCGAACAGTCCAATCCGGCGTGAAAGACGTGATGGATCGCAGCAAGTCTCTCGTCCGCAAGGACGATCAGATACCGAGGATCGAAGCGGCGTAGCTGGATCGCTTCGCTCAACGATCATATCTGTGGCGCAAACAGCTTCGTGCCAGGCTGTTTGCGCAATAGGTGGAAGTGTCGGTACTGCTAATTTTCACCCACTCGCATACGCTGACTCACTCCTCAGCGTTAGGAGTGCGATCGTAAACCAGGTCTCCCATAAATAGGC
>JANNXZ010000310.1:0-2562 GCA_031409835.1 Nitrospirota bacterium | reverse complement strand
TTCACGGAGATTTCAACGTTGATCGTGGAAATATCGAAGGCACGGACAGGGGCTTGCGCCGGACAGCGAGCGCCTTGCGTGACCTTCACCTTATCCTGATCTTCCGCGACGAGCAGGATCCCCTGTTGCATCGCATGGGCTCCGGCACCCTGGAACGGCCCTTTGCTCTGCACCTGGCGCTCGATTTGCTCGATGGCCTTCGACATCTTATCCATCAGTATTGGACCCGCCTGTGTATGCACCGGCGTCGCCACATCGACGGCGGCATACACTGCAACATGCGCGTCATGCGACATGACCGCAAACACCGGCGTTGCCTCGGCAAACCAAAGACAGGCCGCAAGTCCCATTAGCCCCGTCCCTACCCACTTCTTTGATGCACTCATAACGTTAAGCCTCCTCCTTACATTCGGTCACTATTCGGTCACGTTACTATTCGGCAATATTTCTTTAGTTGGTGTCATTGGGAATCTGATCACAGCCGGGTTATAGACCATAGACAAGGGGGTTGAGTCAAGAGGGGGCCGTACCTAGATAAAACATGAGCCTGCGGGGTGAACGATTGGATCATGGCAGCATGATCGCGACTGCAGACACCGAGCATTATGATCACCGTCGCTTCACGCGCAACACAGTGGTTTGGCAATTGAAGGACACATGCCCCTGAGTCATTCGAACTGAACGCATCTTCTTCAATGCGCACCCCTCCGCTTCTGTGCGATAATGGCGGCCATGCTTCTGAAACGTTGGCTAGTGGGCGATCCGCTCAAAAGCACTCAGGCAGCACACCAACGGCTGTCCAAAACCATCGCGCTCGCGATCTTTTCCTCGAACGCGATCTCTTCCGTCGCCTATGCCACGGAAGAGATCTTGCTGGTGCTGATCCTCGCAGGAACCGCCGCCATTGCCTGGTCCATTCCCATCAGCCTTGCGATCCTGTTTCTCATCGTCGTCCTGACCATTTCCTACCGCCAAATCATCTACGAATACCCAGAGGGCGGCGGGGCCTATGTGGTCGCGCGCAATAACTTTGGGGAACAGCCGGCGCTGATCGGCGCAGCGGCGTTGATGATCGACTATGTCCTCACCGTGGCCGTCAGCGTGGCGGCAGGCATTGCGGCCCTGACCTCGGCCGTACCGAGTTTATTCGAGTATCGCGTAGCCCTCGGGCTCGCCGCCATCATCTTCATTGTCGTCATCAACCTCCGCGGTGTGCGGGAGTCAGGGACATTCTTTGCCTTTCCCACCTACTTTGGCGTCGGCATCATCGGACTGCTGGTGGGGATCGGAAGCGTCCAGGCCTTCTTCGGACAAGCAGTCTCGCTGTCGCCTGGCCACCAGACGGCGGTCGAAGAGCTGACGCTGTTCCTGATCCTTCGAACATTTGCCGCAGGCTGTACCGCCGTGACCGGAATGGAAGTGGTCTCGAACAGCGTGAAAGCCTTTCGCCGGCCAGAGTCCCAGAATGCTTCGGTCACCATGATTTGGATGTCGCTGATTCTGGCTGCGTTATTTATGGGTATCACCTTCCTGGCCTACCAGGGTGGGATCCAGCCCAAAACGGATGAGACGGTCATTTCACAATTAGCACGTCTCACCTTTGGTAGCGGATCTCTGTACTACGCGCTCCAGATTGGCACAATGCTGCTGTTAGTTCTTGCCGCCAATAGCGCTTTTGCGGCCTTTCCTCAGCTCGCTTCAATTCTAGCGCGCGACGGCTATATGCCCCGCCAGATGGCGACGTTCGGCGACCGTTTGGTGTTCTCAAACGGGATCATCGTGTTAGGGATCATCGCCTGCTTTCTTCTGATCCTCTTTCACGGCGACACGCACGCCTTAATCCCGCTGTACGCCATCGGCGTATTCATCTCCTTCACCCTGTCCCAAGCCGGCATGGTACGCCAGTGGCTGACCAAAAAAGGGCCTCATTGGCAAACGAAACTGATTGTGAACGGCGTAGGCGCTGTCACAACCGGCGTTGCCACTATCATTATTGCCGTCACCAAGTTTACGCATGGCGCCTGGATTGTCTTTCTCCTCATTCTCATATTGGTCTTACTGTTCCGTTCGATCCGCTCGCACTACAAAGCCGTCACTGAACAGATCGCGCTCACTCGTGATCACCGCCCCCCACTTCCACGACGCAATGTCGTCGTCATTCCCATTAACGGTGTCAATCAAGCAGTCATTCGAGCAGTCGATTACGCGCGCAGCCGTCCCGGTGAGATTCAGGCGGTAATGGTGGATGTGGATGCAGAATCCACGGCGCGTATACAAATCCAGTGGGCCCAGTGGGGCTGTGGTGTCCGGTTGTCGGTGTTGCCCTGCCCATACCGTTCTGTCCTGAGTTCCTTTCTCGACTACGTCGAAGAACTCTTGAAAAAGGAGCCGGACACCTGGGTGACCGTCGTGATTCCGGAAATTCTTCCCGCCCATTGGTGGCAGAGCATCCTGCACAACCAGCGCGCGCTGCTCCTCAAGACTGCGCTGCTGTTCAAAGAACGAGTCATCCTGACCGATGTGCCATTCCACCTGAAACGGTGAGGCGTGAAACGTGAGGCG
>JANNXZ010000309.1:0-24171 GCA_031409835.1 Nitrospirota bacterium | reverse complement strand
AAAAGCACCCCTCCCTGCGGGCTAATACTTTAGCTGTGTGTGGGGGTCGCACTCTGCCCCCACCACACACTGCTCTTGCTATGTCAGGCAAATACGGGCAGCTTTACTTTCCTCAGGTCTTGAATCCGATGCGGCGGGGTTTGGACTCTGGTTCCGCCATGAGTTCACGAATGGCTTCGAAGACGACACGAAACTGGCCATCGTACTTCTTTTCCAGCTCATTGAGGCGTCGGGCAAGGACTTTGTTTGAACTGATCATCTCGCGTAGTCGAACAAAGGTGCGCATAATGGCGACGTTCACCTCGATGGCCCGCTTGCTGTGCAACACGCCGGAGAGCATGGCCACACCCTGTTCGGTAAACGCATAGGGCGGATGCCTTCTGCCACCCCACTTCGAACTTGATATCGCAATTTGCGATTTCAAGTGTTCAAACTCCGGTTTCGTCAGCTTGAACATGAAATCGCTAGGAAATCGATCCTCATTTCGTTTGACGGCTTCGTTCAATCTTCCCGCTGTTACACCGTATAGGTGAGCCAAGTCGCTATCCAGCATTACGTTATGACCACGGATGACGAGGATTGTCTGTTCAATTCGTTCGCAAGGTATCACTGCGCGCATGCTCCCTCCCTGTTATGTATGCTCGTCCATGAAGTTGCACGGAGATACCGTTTTCATTCCTGAAAATCAAGAGATGAGATTGTGAAATGGTTGTATTATTAATTAGCTAGACAGATAAGTGAAAGTGAACAGCGAGGTGAGATAACGGCGAGACAAGCGCGACGGGCGGAAAACGCGCGAATGGCGAGAGTGGCGGGGCGATGGGATGAGCCAGGAAGGAAAATCATATACTTGCTCGTTCTCTCTTCAGGGATGGGGGCTGATTGATCTTCCACTGCGCGCGTTCAACGAGGGGAGTCTTCGACCGCACGTTGCGCGAGCACAGAAGATCATCAGGCTCCATCCCCTCCTCTGTTCCACGCGCAAAGAGGACAACCAGGCTACCCTTCTTACATTTTTGGAATGTGTAGTGTTTTGCTGACCATCAAGGTGCCGGATAGGACGAACAGCAAGGATAACGGATGCAGATCGCAAGGTCCCAGTGTCCATGCGCCCCAATACAGATTCTCGCCCAGTCTGTCCTGCCAGGCGGCGAAGGCTAACACGCCGGTCAACAGCATGGTCGTGGGAATGGGGGTGCCTTCGAAGTAGACCACCTTATCCGCGCCCTCGGAGAGATTCTCGGCGGTCACGTTGTACCGGGCTAGTCGGCTAACCCCGCAGCAGACGAAATAGATCAGCACGATCCAGTCCCACCCTCCGCGCATGCCCGCGGCGAATGCGAGTGCTGCTGGAGCGACCCCGAACGAAATGATGTCTGCCAGCGAATCCAACTCGCGCCCGAGCGCCGAATGCATGCGCCGCCATCGAGCGACACGGCCATCGAGCCAGTCGAAGACCAGCGCCGCCGGCGTCATGGCCGTGGCGGCGAAGAAATACCCCGGCGACTGGCTGCCCATGTACAGCATGCTGAACAACACCGCCCCAAGGCCGCTCGCGGCGTTGGCCAGTGTCAGGAAGTCGGCCAAGTGAAACTCGCGGATCATCGAGAAGTGTTTTGGAGGAGTGGGGGCCACGGCGTGAAAATCTACGCGGGATGCCTCTGAATGTCCAGGACTCACAAGCGACGGTCTATCTGGTTTGTCTGGTCTGTCTTGTTGGCTGGATCGGAAAACCAACCACACCAACCAAATGAACCAGACAGACCAGATAGACCATCCCTTTCTTCAGGATGGCTGGGGCTCTGTGGGATTGGTGACTTCGGATTGGGACTGAAGCGCGATGAGTTCGGTGGCGGGTGTGATACGCCCTACATCGAGGAGGATGGCGACGAGCATGTCGCTTAGGACGTTGACGCCAGAGCGGGCTCGGGCGATGATCCAGTCCACGGTCATGATGAGTGGAATGGCCGCACCGATGACGTGAGGCGGCAAGCCGGCAGCGGAGAGGACGAGCGGCAACACGATCATCCCGGCTTCCGGAATGCCGGCCACGCCGGCCCCCGCGATCATCGACGCGGCGACGATCAATACCTGACTGCCCATTGATAGGTCGAAGCCCAGCGCTTGGGCGAGAAAGAGCGCGGCCATCGCTTCATAGAGGGTGATGCCGTCGTTGTTGAGATTGGTGCCGACACAGGCGGCGAGGCGAGCCGATTGAGGCGAGACCTGCATGCGATCGAGACACCGGAGGGTGACCGGCACAGCGGCGAGACTGCTGTTGCATGACACGGCGGTCATGATCGCGTCGGCCCCCTGCCCGATATAGACCTTCGGCGACTTTTTCCCTATCAGCCAGGCGACGAGTGGGTAGTAACCAAGCGAGTGGATGGCGAGTCCGACGAGCATGGTGACGAGGAAGATCCAGAGGACGGCGAAGACGCCGATGCCCGCTTTGCCAACGACCTGCGCGACGACGCCAAACACGGCGAGCGGTACCGCGAGGATGATCCATCCGAGGATCTGCACGAGCCAGTAATAGCCGTGCTCAATGAATCGTACGAGGGTATGAATGACTCCACGACCCTTCGCCGTATTGCCATGCAGGCGGCGAAGCGTGGCGCCGATGCAGAGGGCGAGGAAGACCACTCCAATGATGTTGCCGGTCGAAAACGGCGACATGATGGTGCGTGGAATGTAGGACGCGAGGTATTCGATCGGACTCTGCGTCCCGGTCTGCACTGTTGCGGAGGCGCCTGCCGATGGCTTGGGACTTGGCACGACGTTCAGCAATTCATCGACGTGGCCCAACCAGGCGAGACCCGGCTGCCAGGTGTTCATGATGACGAGGCCGATTGTCATGGCTACGGAGACGTTGATGAGGCAGATGAAGAGCAGCTTGGTCCCCTGACGTAGCGGGAGGCTAGTGCGGATGAGCGCATCAAGAATCGCAAAAAAGATGAGCGGGATGGCGAGGGTCTTGAGCAGCGTGACGAGCAGCAAACCAAGCCAGCCCAGATGCTCGTTCTTTAGGCCACCCAGATAGGGCTCTTGGCCAAAGACCACTCCCAGCAACATGCCACAGGCCACAGCGATGAGCACTTGTGTGTAGAGCGGGAGCGGGATTAAGCGAGGTGTGGCCTGCATAGTGTTGTTGTGGGGGCCGCGGAAGAATACCCCTTTCCCCGCGAGAAAGCACGTCGCCTTTCAGGGATATGCATGGTGAGACGTCAGGGGACACAGGTGATTCGATTTCCCCGGTTGAGCTGATTTCTTTCGGTCATGGAACCACAGGAACCAAAGAAGCGAAGGACAACGTTTTCGCATCTTCATGGTATAGTTTGTCCAACAGGAGGTGTCTCATGCACAGAACGGTCATCATCGTCGCGGCCATTTTGGTCGTGGGGCTCACACAGATAGCAGCCTTATCGACCGCTGCCGACAATCCTAAGCCAGGGGATGGCAAAGGCATCACCGTAGACGATCTTGGACGAGGGCTGAAGAGCGCGGCCAACAATGTCGAGAAGGAGATTCCCAAAATCGGGTCTGCGATTGGAAATGCGGTCAAGAAAATCACGGAAAAGGGATCTGAAAAATCGACGAAGTAGCGTATGTCAATCCCCTCTCACAGGATGCTGACCTCGCTCCCAATCAGAAGACGACCGATATTGCGTCTGTCTCGTGTGCTTGGTTACGCTAAATCAACTAGATATACCAAAATCAAGATCAGCTAGATCAACTAGTCCTGCCCGTTCCATCTGTCTCAATCGCTTTCTTTTTTTTTGCAAAGATTCTGCTCCACAGCTTCTGTGGGTAACTCTGTGGATGAGGGGGTTGTCTCGATGGAAATGACCTACGCTGAGAGACCTCGCAGCGGTTTGCCTAAGAAGTAGGCATTGTGTCCTGCCCAATTGCGCCCCTATATTTTGTGGCTTGACGAATCGATTTCCCTCTTCTCCCACAGTCGATGGTTGATTCGCGCTTCTGCGCTGAGTTCTTACTTGAATCACGCATCTCAATGTGGGGTACGATCAGCGCGAGGAGCGGGACTTGCGTGAAGGGTGGGGCAGGCGAAGCGGTCTGAAGACTGAAGTGTTTGGAACTTCGAACCCCGAACGTTAGCCTTCGAGTCGCGCCTGTCGCACCTTTCTCGCCCGTCTTGCGTGAGTTAACTGGCGAGGAAGCGTTCGAGGAAGGTGGTCGAAACGTGGCCCTTTTGGAAGTCGGGGTCGTTGAGAATGCGTTTGTGCAGCGGAATGGTCGTCTTGATGCCTTCGATCACGAATTCGTCGAGGGCACGGCGCATGCGGGCGATAGATTCCTGCCGGTCCCGGCCATGGGTGATGATCTTGGCGATCATGGAATCGTAGAACGGAACGACCATCATGTTCGATTCCATCGCCGAATCGACACGTACACCGAATCCGCCTGGCGCGCTGTATTTAGTGATCATACCTGGACAGGGAGTAAACTTTTCCGGGTCTTCCGCGTTGATGCGGCATTCGAGGCTGTGTCCGCTGAGCTTGATGTCTTGCTGTTTGAACGAGAGGGACTGCCCGTCGGCGAGCCTGATTTGTTCCTTGATGAGATCGATGCCGGTCACCATTTCGGTGATGGCGTGCTCCACCTGGATGCGGGTGTTCACTTCCATGAAGAAGAAGTTGTGGTCCTTGTCGAGCAAGAACTCGACGGTCCCGACATTCCGGTAATGCACGGCTTTCACGGCTTCGACAGCCACACGGCAGATTTCCCGGCGGAGTTTTTCGTCGACAGCAGGCGAAGGGGTTTCTTCGAGCAGTTTCTGATGCCGGCGTTGGATGGAACAGTCGCGCTCGCCGAGATGCACGACATGCCCACGATGATCGGCGATGATCTGCACTTCGATATGGCGGGGCTCGAGAAAATATCGTTCAAGATAGACGGCATCGTTGCCGAACGTGGTCTTCGCCTCCGCTTGCGCGGCTTGAAATGCACGAGCGAGGTCTTCGGCTTTGTTGACGACGCGCATGCCGCGTCCTCCCCCACCGGCCGAAGCTTTAATGATCACGGGATAGCCGACCTTGGCTGCGGCATCGAAGGCTGCTTGTTCGCTCTTCAACTCACCGGGGCTGCCTGGCGTGACGGGTAAACCACGGCGGGCGACAATTTCTCGCGCTTTGGACTTGTCGCCCAAGAGGGCGATATGTTCGGACGTAGGACCGATAAATTTGACGCCGATGGACTCGCACACTTCAGCGAAGTGGGCGTTCTCGGAAAGGAACCCATAGCCAGGATGGATGGCGTCCGCCCCGGTGATCTCCGCCGCGCTCAGGACGTTGGGAATATTTCTGTAGCTGAGCGCCGCGTCGGGAGGTCCAACGCAGATCTTCTCGTCGGCTGCGCGCACATGAAGGCTTGCTGCATCGGCCTCGGAAAAGATCGCCACGGTCTTAATGCCGAGTTCCTTACAGGCCCGAATGACGCGGAGCGCGATCTCACCGCGATTGGCTATCAATACTTTCTTGAACACGCAAATGCTCCGATGTGGGTCTAGGGAAGAGGATTAAGCTGTGGCTGTCGGATCGACGAGGAAGAGCGCTTGGCCATATTCTACCGGCTTGGTGCTTTCGGCCAGAATTTTCATGACCCGACCATCCACCTCCGATTCGATTTCGTTCATCAACTTCATCGCTTCGACAATGCACAGGACCTGTCCCTTTTTTACATAATCGCCTTCTTCAACATAGGGGTCGGCGTCCGGCGAGGGGGAGCGGTAGAACGTCCCGACGATCGGGGACGCGATGGTGATCATGCCTGACGTATCTTCGGTCTGTGTGCCTGTTGCGGCAGGCAGTTGCGCGATGGAGGTTGAGACAGTCGTCCCCTGCTCAGAAACCGCAGCCGTAATCGTTCTCGGCCCGGTTTCATGCCGCACGCGAATTCTGAGGCCTTCCCACTCCAACTCCATTTCGGTCAGGTTGTTCTTCTTGAGCAAATCAATCAGTTCTTGGACCTGCTTGGTCTGTGGTCCAGACAGTAAGGGTGTCCCCTGCCCGCTTTGGGTTGCGGGAAAGGCTTGTGGGAGGATAATCGGTCTCCCTCCCTTCTTTGGCTTACTTGATGTTCGCTTGCTCACCGAACTCGCTCCACATATTCTCGTGTGCGGGTATCGATCCTAATGACGGTCCCTGTTTCCATATAGAGCGGAACCTTGATGGTGGCGCCTGTTTCAAGGGTCGCAAGCTTGGTGCCGCCCGTGGCGGTGTCGCCACGATAACCTGGCTCGGTATCGCTGACTTTCAGTTCGATGAAGTTGGGCAGCTCGACGTCGATGGGGCGATGCTCATACACGAGGATTTTCACCGTCATGTCTTCTTTCAAGAGGTCCGCATTTCCGCCGAGCTTGCCCTTTTCAAACGTCAGTTGCTCAAAGGTCTCCGTGTCCATAAAGGTATAGGCGTCGTCGGTTGCATAGAGGAATTGCATGGTCCGTTCTTCGAGATCAGGCTCCTCGAACCGTTCACCGGATCGGAAGGTGCGATCTAGCACATTACCGGAAAGATAGCTCTTGAGCTTGGTGCGTACGAAGGCTCCGCCTTTGCCGGGTTTTACATGCTGAAACTCAACGATATAAAAAGGCTGGTTGTCCACCATGAGGCGCACACCACCGCGAAAATCGGTTGTGGAAATCACTCGATACTCCCTTCAAACTGTAAGCCGGTCGTTGGGCCGGCGCTGCAATTATCGCGTTCCTTTTGCCGCTCGTCGCGATGGCGCCGGTGCAGAAATCTTCTTCTGGCGTCTGGATGTGGTCAGATAGTCGTGCAGCCCACGAAGCGCAAGAAGATAGCCGGTCGGGCCTAATCCTGAAATTTGTCCGATTGCGACTCCTGAGACATAGGACCGGTGACGAAATTCTTCCCGCTGATAAATATTGGACAGATGCACTTCAACGGTCGGCAGACCGACCGCCGCAATGGCATCCCGAATTGCGACGCTGGTGTGTGTGTACGCGGCAGGGTTAATGATGATCCCATCGTATCCCGTCCGAGTCTCTTGAATCCAGGTAACGAGTTCACCCTCGCTATTCGACTGGCGCAGGTCCACCTTCATGGCCAGCTCCTCCGCCAACTTCACGATGGTTGAATTCATGGCGTCGAGGGACAGGGTGCCGTATATCGACTGTTCCCTGCTCCCGAGAAGATTGAGATTTGGACCGTGTAAGACTCGAATTCGTAGCATGTCTTCCCACTACATACTGGGTACACGAGAATGATTCAACGTGACGGGGTCCAGCACGGCGGCATTGTAGCAGTCCGCCTCAGACCGGTCAAACCTGTGAAAAGTATTAAGAAACCTTGGAGTGTGGCTCGTTCGTTGTGTCACGATCGTGACGACGTGATTCGATGCTGCGAAGCCATGATTCCAGCTGTGTGACAACTTCAGCATGAGGCGATGAAGGAGGCATCTCCACAGTGTCAGCGGCGTGGGAATCCGACTCCGCGACCCTAGGGTGCTCCCCTATCCGATCCTGTGGGGAGAGGCCGGTTTCCATAAGAAACGTTTGCACACTCATAGGCTCGACAGACGCGCTCTTCGATTCATCCACTGTTGAGATAGTTAGGTCTGGCACTGCACTCGTCTTTGCGGCAGAGACTGTGAGCTCGGCAGGATCGGACAATGCATTTGCCGTTTGGACGGAAAGATCGTCGATGACTGGAGCCGCCAGTTTTGGCCGCTCCGGTTCCTTCCTGTGTTTCAGCGGTCCGCCTAAAACAGCCTGAACTGAGCGCGCTTCTTCATCACGTGGGTTGACCGTGAGGATAACGGCACAGGATTGCAGTGCCGACTCGTTCAGCCCCTGGCTCTGGTAAATCTTGATCAAGGTTCGGTGCGCGCGCAGGTTTTCAGGGCTCAACTTGACGGATTCTTCCAGAATGGCCCTGGCCATCGTGGACTGACCCATCTGGTCGTATGCACGCCCGAGCGCGACCATGGCGGTAATGAAGCCGGGATACAGTTTCAGGCCATCTTCAAGGACACCTGCGGCTTCCTGCCACATACCGACTTTCCCATATTCTTCGGCCAAGGGCATAAAGACCTTCGAGTGTGGATCTTTGGCCAACTGGGTAGCCAGTCGATCGATCTCCAAGGCGCTCTCGGCGGCGTGCTGATCCTGAGCCATCGGCTGCTAGCCTCTTCCCATATTAGCCGGCTTCGGGGCCTGGGTTGATTGTCTGGTGTGTAGCAATGCGTGAGCCCGATTCAAAATCGCATCGGCGAGTGCTCGTTTTGACATCAAAGACAATTCTGTCATGCCCCCCTGCCGGTCGATCAATACGGCTGCGTTCTGATCGCTGCCGAATCCCGCTCCTTCCATCGTGACATCGTTGGCGACAATGAGGTCGAGCCCTTTCGCTTTCAGCTTGTCTTTCGCATGGGCGATCAGATCGTTGGTCTCAGCAGCAAAGCCAACCATCAGTTGCGTGGTCCGTTGAGCGGATAAGGATGCCAGAATGTCAGTGGTTCGTTCGAGATCGAGCGTCTGGGCGGTTCGCCCTTGTTTCTTTATTTTTTGCATGGCAGGGTGCGTGGGACGAAAATCCGCCACGGCGGCGGCCATAATAACAGTGGTGGACCAAGCAAGGCGCGCAAACAAGGCCTTCAACATTTCTTCAGCCGTGGCTACCGAAACGATCTCGACGCCTCTCGGAGCCGGTAGCGCTGTTGGCCCAGTGACGAGGACCACCTGGGCTCCCCTTGCCTGGGCGGCTTCGGCAATGGCATAGCCCATTTTGCCGGAGGAGCGATTGGAAATGAAACGTACCGGATCGATCGGCTCTTGTGTCGGACCCGCCGATACGAGCATACGCTGCCCTTGCCAATCGCGCTGTGGTCCCAGCGCCGCCTGAATCGCCTCCAGAATTGCGCCTTCCCCGGCCAAGCGCCCTTGGCCGACCTGTCCGGAAGCGAGTGGGCCTACTTCTGGCTTCACCACGATCGTTCCCCTCGCACACAGCGTCCCTACATGTTCTCGGACAGATGGATGCATCCACATTCCTCCATCCATAGCAGGGGCCACAATCAACGGGCACTCTGCTGAAAGAAGCATGGTCGAGAGGAGATCGTCGCCCAACCCCAATGCGGCCTTTGCAAGACAATTGGCCGTGGCAGGCGCAATGACAATGACATCTGCCTGTGCAGGCAACGACAAGTGTTTCATCTCCTGATGCGCCTCGAACACATCCGTCGAGACTGGATGGCCGGAGAGCACTTCAAATGTCAGCGGGGTGACAAATTTCGTGGCCGATTGCGTCATCACGACGTGCACCACCGCTCCTTCGCGGAGCAAGGTCCGGAGCAATGCAACCGCCTTATAGGCCGCAATGCTGCCGGTCACGCCAAGCACGATCTGCTTCCCGACCAACGTCGGCCCACTGGAATCGGAGATCGTCACCGATGACTCCTTTTACTCCTCGCTCTTAGCCACCACCGGCTTCGGGGAATCGTCGACATAGACGCTCAGTTCTTTTTTGATCTCCTTCGCATCGTCGCCGGTCATCAAGGCGATGCGTTCCATTTCGCCTTCCTTGCCGCGCTTCGCCTCCTTCATGGCATCCCGCGCTTCTTGGCCGACGAGGTATGTGATTTTCCCCTGAAGGACCTCCTCAAGAGCAATAGCCGCTTCTTTAGTGAAGCGTGAAGTGGCATGGCGCGATCCCTGGACAATATGCTTTGCTCGCTGGGCTGTGATGATCGCCAGCCGGTGGCGCGAGTCAAATTCGCCTGTTGTGTATTGGGGCAAGAGTCTCAACATGTCGATCATGGACGCGGTACTCCTTTAGGTTAGGGAAGATCTTTGCGATCTTCGGGTTTCTGTTCATCGTCAAGAATGAAATTATTCTCGAGCCATGCCATATTCAAACGTTTTGTCTTTAAGCGTTCCGACCAAAAGATGCTTTCCAGATCACGAAGGGATCGTCCCAGGTCTTCGTTTCTGACGATATAGGCGTATTCCCGGTAGCTCCACACCTCTTCTTTCACTTTGTGCAGTCGCCGCTGAATCTCTTCCGCGGTATCTGATGCCCTGGTTTGGAGCCTGGCTCGGAGCACCGTCATCGAGGGAGGAAGGATAAAGATCGATACCGAATCCTCAAATCGTTTTTTGACCTGCATCGCCCCTTGCACATCGATCTCCAGTAACACATCGATCCCCTGATCGATCTTTTCGGTCAGGGATTTCCACGGAGTGCCGTAGAGATGTCCGTACACATGCGCCCACTCGACAAATTCATTTCGCGTGATCATCTCCCGGAATGTCTCTTCTCCAATGAAGAAATAATCGTGCCCATGCGTTTCGCCTGGCCGCGGCTTTCTTGTAGTATAGGAAATTGAATGCCACAGTCCGGGGAGGTTCGTTGTAAGTTGCTTGCAGAGCGTGGTTTTCCCCGTTCCTGAAGGCGCGGAGATAATGAAAAGAATTCCTCGCCGATCCGTCGAGGACCGTGGGGGGCCTGACGTCGGCGCCGTGGAGCTGGTCGTGGTGGCTAAATTCATTCGACGTTCTGAACCTGTTCGCGAATGCGTTCCAGTTCGGCCTTCATTTGAACCACATGACCGGCAATTTCCGCGTCGTTGGCTTTCGAGCCGATCGTATTGACTTCCCGCCCAATTTCCTGAAGTAGAAAATCGAGTGTTTTGCCTACAGAGTCTGCACGGTTGAGCGTCTGCTCAAACTGTATCATATGAGAGTCCAACCTGACTATTTCTTCTGTAATATCACCACGATCTGCGTACACCGCCAACTCCTGATACAGCCGTGAGGGATCGGGGATTTCCGATCCCAATAGTTTTTCCACACGACCCTTCATTTTGTCAAAGATTTCCTGAGCCAGTAGAGGAGTCCGTGCGGCGACAAGGGTCTTATGCCCTCGGATCGTCTGAATCCGCGCGCTCATATCCTCTGCCAGGGCCTTCCCTTCGCGCGTTCGCATGCCCTCAAGATCCGCCAGTGCCTCGACCGTCAGTTGTTGAGCGATCTTCGCCAGTTTCGGGTCTTCCGTCGGTTGATCCGATACCGACAGCACATCGCGGAGCCCAGCCATTAGCGCAAGATCGATGGAACCGCTCAGCTTCAGGGATTTCTTGAGGGTCCGGAGGGCCTGATGGTACTGTTTCGCGAGGGATTGGTCAAGAATGACGTTTTCGGCGCGGCCTTTGCCCGCCTGGACCGTCACCGTGATGTCGATGCGCCCACGTGTACAACGCTGCTGAATGGCTTTCTTGAAGGAGTCTTCCAGAGGGCTTAACGGCCTGGGCAGGCGGCAGGCAATTTCTAGAAAACGATGGTTGACGGAGCGCATCTCCACCGTCACGGATCCATCCTGCCAGGGCGCCTGTCGTCGTCCAAAACCAGTCATGCTACGAATCATTGAAGACCTTTCTCTTTCCATGGGCAGTGCCGGTAGACCGGACATGTGGCGCACTGGGGTTTTCTGGCAAGGCAGACATAACGGCCATGCAGTAGCAATCGTTGCGAAACAGCGGTCCATTGGGATTTTGGCAGGAGCAGTTGCAGGTCTTGTTCGACCAAGTCTGGATTGTCGGATCTGGTCAATCCAAGTCGCTTCGCCACACGCTTCACATGGGTATCGACGACGATACTGGGCTGGCTGAACGCAGTCCCCAGAATAACATTTGCGGTCTTCCTACCAACGCCCGGCAACGTGATCAACTCTTCCATCGTGCGCGGAACCTGTTCGCCGAAACGCTCGGTCACAGCTTTGCCGCAGGCGACGAGATGTTTCGCCTTATTCTTAAAGAAACCCGTGGAACGAATGAGCTGTTCGAGTTCAGGAGCATGCGCCGCAGCCAACTCTGCTGGTCTCCGATACTGTCGAAAGAGCGATGGCGTGACCTGGTTGACTCGCTGGTCGGTACATTGGGCGGAGAGGATCGTGGCCACGAGCAATTCCCAAGGCGAACGATGGTCGAGCTCCATCTTCGGGCTTGGCATGGTGCGCTGGAGCGTCTTTGCAATCTCTCGGAGACGCTTTCGATAATCCGATAATGGCAGAGATTTCGTTGTCATGGATGGTGCCAGAATGGGCCAATTGTGCAGCGGGTTACGGACAAGATGCAAGTGTGGGCACCGAGGTTACCGATTTCTTGGAAGAACTGCCCGGCGGGACAAGCGCGGCCAGCTTTTCTTCAAGGTGCTGAATCAGTGGCGGCAAGGTCTCCGGGTGCAGAGCCGAGATCCCAATCGCACCGTAGCGTCGACAGAGGGCTTCCGCTTGTCCGGTCGGGAGCTGGTCACACTTGTTGAATACCAGAACTCGTGGAATCTGATCGAGCGCGAGACTTTGAAGCACCGTGTCGACCGATTTGATATGCGCATCCATATCCTTTGCTCCTGCATCGACCACATGCAGGAGGAGATTGGCATCGCGCATTTCGTCCAATGTTGTCCTGAAGGCTGCGAGGAGGTCTTTGGGCAGGTCGCGAATAAATCCCACCGTGTCGGTGACGATGACTTCACGACCCTGCGGGAAATGCAGTCTGCGGCTCGTGGTATCGAGCGTTTCAAAGACACGTGGGGCTGTGCTCACCTGGCTGTTCGTTAACACGTTGAGTAATGTCGACTTGCCGGCGTTTGTGTAGCCCACGATGGATAGAACTGGGAATTCCTGTCGGATGCGGCGCGATCGCCGTTGGTCTTGATGCCGGGCAAATCCCTCGATTTCCCGATCCAAATGGTCGATGCGCTCTCTGATGCGACGGCGGTCCGTTTCGAGCTTCGTTTCGCCGGGACCTCTGCTGCCGATGCCGCCTCCCAATCGCGATAAGCTCGTCCCCTGACCGGAGAGACGAGGAAGCAAATAACGGAGTTGCGCCAACTCGACTTGCACCTTGCCTTCTCGGCTGTGCGCCCGTTGCGCAAAGATGTCGAGAATCAGCTGGGTACGATCAATGACCGTCAGGTCGGTGATCTCTTCAATCGTGCGCAGCTGCGCAGGGGTTAAATCTTGATCGAAGATAAGCAGGTCCGCGCCTTTTTGCATGGCTTGCATCAGCACGTCCTTGAGTTTTCCGCTTCCCAATTGAAACCGCTGGCGGCCACCGCCCTGTGTACGCTGCACTAACCGGTCGATCACCGTGAGATCCGCCGAGGAGGCCAGTTCTCCCAATTCGGCGAGGCGTTCTTCTTGCTCGGCCTTGCTCTTGGGCGAAGCGCTCACGAGGATGGCGGTCTGTCCCTGAGCCGTCGTGTGAGACCCGCTCTGACGTTGAAGGTCAGCCTCCAATTCGCGAACGAATGTCTCGAAACTCACCGGACATTGATGTACCAGCGTGGGCTTTAGGAGTGTATAGAGCTGCCCCTGAGTGTTGGGTGGATTCAGATGGGCCAGGGAGAGTAAGCCTGGTTCACCTTTGGAAGTAACAGCCAATACTCCGACCATGTCGAGCCGTAGCAGGCCCAGCAGGGTGAGGTCCTCTTGAGTCAGGGGCTGTTCCTTGAGATGAGAGCGTAGCAGGCGAAGGCCCCGCAGGGATCTCGGACTTGCGCGAAATGTGGACAGAGTCGTCGGCGATGGCTCGGTGCCGGCGCCGACCAAAACGTCTTGAACAGCTCCGCGCCTGGTAATGACCAAGCCGATGGGGCGCCGAATTTCGTGCGTAAACTGCGCGAGAGTTTTTGCCGCTTCAGCCGACAGGACTTCATCGACAGGCATACGCCGGCGATAGAGCCGCTCAAGCATGGCGAGTTGGCCGGCGCGGAGACCGAGAACCTGTCCGTGAATTTCTGGAATGGGCGTCGTTTCCTTGTCGTCGTCGGTTAGAGCGTATGTGCGAACGATGACACCATTGAGGCTTGTGCGTCGATGGCTAGGGGTGCCCGGAGCCCCGCGCGAAGCGCCTGCCTCCCTGCGGCGGCGATCATCGCGGCATTATCGGTACAGTACGCCAGCGGGGGAAGACTGAGCTGCAGGTTCTCGGATGCTGCTCGTTGCTGGAGTAGCGCACGTAATCGAGAATTGGCGGACACCCCTCCGACAACGGCCAGCGCACGAGCGCCGGATGACCGAACAGCGGCAAAGGACTTTTTGACCAGCACGTCCACGATGGCCTCCTGATAACCTGCCGCCAAGTCAGCAGCTTGCGCCGCACATGATTTCTCATCTATCGCTTGAAGTCTGTATAGCAAGGCCGTTTTCAATCCACTGAAACTGAAGTTAAGACTCCCCTTTTGTAGATACGAACGGGGAAATGCAATGGCCCCTGGGTTTCCCTGTCTAGCCAAGCGATCAATGGCTGGTCCCCCAGGATACTCCAGCCCAAGCAGCTGAGCTCCTTTGTCAAATGCCTCCCCTGCCGCATCGTCTCTGGTAGCTCCAAGGAGCTTGCAGTGACCGCCTCTCTCCTTATAGTAAAGATGGGTATGGCCACCCGAAACAACCAGGACCACACAGGGCAACGGAAATGCTGGATCCTTCAGCCAAGCGGAGGCGATGTGGCCCTCAAGATGACTGACACCAACCATCGGAATGTTCAAGGCATAGGCCAGTGACTTTGCATAGTTGACTCCGACGAGCAGAGCGCCCACCAAGCCTGGTCCTTGGGTGACGGCGATTCCCGTGAGATCCACCCATGCGAGACCGGCTTGTTGCAGTGCCTCAGATGAAACGTCTTCAATCGATTCAATGTGGGCACGAGAAGCGAGTTCGGGAACGACGCCTCCGAATCGTCGATGAACCGCATGCTGCGATGCAATAATATTCGAAAGGACGGAGCCGTCTGCGGCAAGCACCGACGCGGCCGTTTCATCGCATGATGTCTCGATACCAAGGATGGGCCCCGGTATCCAGGCTACGGTAGGCTGTTCAACGGTCGTCATCACCATACAATGCTTCCCGATCATACGAACTGGGGCAGCGATAAATGCGTTACTCAGAAGAGGAGAAATGACACGGCCCCTGTGGCCGTTGGCGCCACAAGGGCCGTGTCTACTCTATGCAATGGCGTCGCGCAGGCGCTAGGCTAAGATACTAGACGCCAGCCATCGCCTCCTGCTCAATGAATGCCGGAGCGCCGTCTCGAAGCACCACCCGGATCTTTCGGCATTCCTTGAATCGTCCTCTAATCATCTCTTCGGAGAGAGGATCGCCAATCGCTCGCTGAATCGTTCGGCGCATCGGTCTGGCGCCGTAAAGCGGTTGATAGCCTTCTTTGATCAGCCACTGTTTGACGTCATCCTCGACCTCGATCTCCACACCCTTGTCGAGCAGACGGAGGTTGAGTTCACTCAAAAGGATGTCGAGAATATTGGTGAGATGTGTTTTGTCCAACTGGTGGAAAACCACGATTTCGTCGATCCGGTTGAGGAATTCCGGGCTGAACGAGCGGCGCAATTCTCCTAATACTTCTTCCTTTTTGTGGCGCTCTTGATCGCCTTCCGTGTTCTGGAATCCGAGCGAAACCCCCTTCTGAATCATCTTCGTCCCGATATTGGAGGTCATGATAATGACACAATTCTTGAAGTCCACTTTGCGTCCGAGACTGTCGGTCAGCACCCCGTCGTCCAATACTTGCAGCAAAATATTGAACACATCGGGATGGGCCTTTTCGATTTCGTCGAACAGGACCACGGAATAGGGCCGGCGCCGAACCCGCTCAGTCAATTGGCCACCTTCTTCATACCCCACGTACCCAGGAGGGGCGCCGAAGAGCCGTGAACTGGTGAACTTTTCCTGATATTCGGACATGTCGATCCGAATGAGCGAGTCTTCACTATTGAAGAGGAACTCCGCTAATGTCCTTGCTAGCTCAGTTTTCCCGACCCCAGTTGGTCCTAGAAAAATAAAAGACCCGATGGGCTTCTTCGCTTCTTTCAGGCCGGCACGTGACCGCCGAATGGCTCGGGCCACAGCGGAGATTGCCTCATTCTGCCCAATCACGCGTTTATGGAGGAATTCCTCCATACGAAGCAGCTTGTTCGATTCTTCTTCCTCAAGCTTGAAGAGTGGAATGCCTGTCATTTTGGAGACGACATAGGCGACCTCTTCTTTCCCAATCGTCGGTTTATTTTTTTCCTGGTTCTTCTTCCACTCACGCTTGGATTCATCGAGGAGTTTTCGCAGACGTTCTTCTTCCTCGCGATGGCGAACAGCCTCCTCGAAGTTCTGCATCGAAATAGCCAGTTCCTTGTCGCGAGAGACTTTTTTCAGCTCTTGCTCCATGGCCTTCAAGTCCGACGGCAGTGCATACGCCTGCAATTTTGCCCGCGACCCAGTCTCATCGATCAAATCGATGGCCTTGTCCGGTAGGAACCGATCGCTAATGTATCGATCGGACAGCTTAACCGCTTCGAGGATGGCCTCTTCTGAAATCTCGACCCCATGATGTTCTTCATACCGATCGCGAAGCCCTTGGATAATCAGCACTGTTTCATCCATGCTCGGCGGCTGGACGTGGATCGGCTGAAACCGTCGCTTGAGGGCTCCATCCTTCTCAATATGCTTTCGATACTCATCGAGAGTCGTGGCACCGATACATTGAATTTCTCCACGCGATAGTGCGGGCTTGAGCATGTTGGAGGCATCGATCGATCCTTCCGCCGCCCCTGCACCCACCAAAGTATGGAGTTCATCGATGAAAATGATGATGTTCCCGGCCTGGACGATTTCCTTCATCACGACCTTCAGCCGTTCTTCGAATTGGCCCCGATATTTCGTGCCCGCGACCAATGAGCCGAGGTCGAGTGCAATGACACGTCGCGAGAGAAGGTTATCCGGCACTTCAGACTGGATAATTCGTTGGGCAAGACCTTCAACAATGGCAGTCTTGCCGACCCCGGCTTCCCCGATGAGCACGGGATTGTTTTTTGAGCGGCGGCTCAGGATCTGAAGCACCCGCTCGATTTCGTCGGCTCGACCGATGACAGGATCCAGTTGCCCCGCCTGGGCAAGCTGGGTCAGATCGCGACCGAATTCATCAAGTGCTGGGGTATTACTCTTCCGGTCCCGCTCACGCGGGGCAGATTTCCGTAAGAATGTCACGGTCAATTGTCTGGCAGTGAGGAGATTGGCGCCTAAGCTGCGGAGAATCTTTCCGCCGATCCCCTCCTCTTCTCGGAGGAGGCCCAATAAGAGATGCTCACTACCAATATGATTATGTCCAAGGAGACGGGCTTCTTCGACCCCGTATTCGATGACCTTCTTGACCCGCGGGCTGAATGGGATCTCACCAAAGGTCATGGTGGTTCCCCCGCCAGGCAAATTCCGTTCAATCTCCAAACGGACTTGTTCAGTCGAAAGTCCCATTTTTTTCAAGATCATCAAGGCAATCCCGTCGGATTCACGGAGAATGGCCAAGACAAGATGCTCGGTCCCGAGGTAGTCGTTCTGATGACGTTCAGCCTCTTCCCGTGCGAGGATAATGATCTTCCTGCCCTTATCCGTAAATCTTTCGAACATCCTGCCTCCTTTTAGATGCAGCCTATGACCGGTTCATGTACGCAAAGTTCTCGAAAAATCTGAGCTAATTCTAGCTAGAAGGATTTTAAGTGTCAAGACTACGAGACAATCGCACAAGCCAAGAGTTTGGAGTGGACGAAATACATATCGGTGAAGGTCTGTCGCCTTCTGATTCGTTGACTTCAAAATAACCCACCCGATACAATTGCGCACATTTTCTCTAACCTCTCGATGGAACGACAACAGAGTTTCACCGCATGAAAAGCAAAAGTATCGGGATTCTGGCAAAGCCTAAGTTTCCTGAGATCAAGAGTACGCTGCAAGATGTCATCGCCTGGCTCCGGGCTCGAAGCATCGATGTGATTTTAGATCAGACGGCGGCGATGCTTCTCGGTGAACAGGGGGGGTATCAGAACGCTCAACTGGCGAGCAAAGCGGACGTACTTCTGGTTTTGGGCGGCGACGGAACCATGCTCAATGCTGCGCGACTTGCCGCTGAGCGAGGCATTCCCATCCTCGGCGTCAACATGGGTGGGCTCGGCTTTTTGACTGAGGTGCGCCTGGAAAATCTATTTCCCTCGCTCGAACGGGTATTTGCAAATGACTTCGTCCTCGATGAGCGGCTCATGCTACGGACAAATATACTTCGGCATGGAGAGACGGTTGCGCAAGGAGTGGTGTTGAACGATGTCGTCATCGGCAAGGGCACGCTGGCCCACATGATCGAACTCAAGATTGCGATTCAAGGACGATTCGTGACCAACTTGCGCGGCGATGGGCTGATTGTCAGCAGCCCGACGGGATCCACCGCCTATTCTCTTTCAGCCGGAGGCCCCATTATCGATCCGGCTGTCCAGTCATTGATTCTGACGTCGATTAGCCCTCATACGCTGACGCATCGGCCATTGATCGTGCCGGGTAATGTGAAGATTGATGTGACGCTCACCAGTAAAGATGACGGCGCCATGGCGACGCTCGATGGACAGATGGGAGTGGCAATCACGCAGGGAGACACGATTATGATCCAGACCTCGGAGCACCGGACCAGATTGATCCGGTTTCCAGAGAGCAATTACTATGACGTGCTGAGAGAAAAGCTCAAATGGGGGGATGGATAGAAACGAAGGGCCTGCTGGTTATGTCTTCCCGCGCTCGATCAACTCAATCATTTCCTGGTTGCTCGTAAATTTAAACTCCCCGATACACTCTTTCTCACTCCAGTGACTTTTCTCACTCGCCTCAAGCGTCCGAAGCCCCGCCAGATCGACCGGGTGACTCTTATGCGCCGTGAGAGTTGCGGCTAGCTCGCCGAGGACGACTTTGATGTCAGATTGGCTGTCTGATGTTTTCGTCGAAAGGTATTTGCTGACAACTTCTGCGCACCAATCCCCGTCCCGTTTAGCAATGCCGACTAAGCCCTCGCTTGCCTTCCGTGCCCACCCAGCGAGAAACACACCATCCATAATCTTGCCTGCAGTTTCGTCATAAGCTTGGAAAAGCGCGTCGTCCGGATCGTTGCCGGTCTTGTTGGGATTCGTGACGAACAGACCACTCTTATATGGTAACCCAACGGTCTCATCGACTTTGTCGCCGACGGCAAAGACCACAGAGTCGCAAGGGAATTCATAATACTGTTTCAGTCCGACGGCGACCGTATCCTCACCTTTTGGATCGAGCTTGTTGTCTTCCATCTCCAGGCCACGAACCCGATTGTTCTCATCCACTAGGATGCGTTTTGGAGAGGCCAAAAACTTGAAACCCATCTTCGTCTCGCTGACTGTTGGTTCACACTTTGTAAACTCGTCCGTCAGA
The DNA here is from genome assembly GCA_031409835.1 of Nitrospirota bacterium. Classification (GTDB taxonomy): domain Bacteria; phylum Nitrospirota; class Nitrospiria; order Nitrospirales; family Nitrospiraceae; genus Palsa-1315. The sequence goes on along the minus strand of JANNXZ010000309.1, from coordinate 4,906 downwards.
CCCTTGAGTACTTCGTCTGCATTCTGGCCGACCGCGGCAAGGCGATCCTTAATCCGAGCGACCTCATTGGCAATCCCGTCCACATCCATGTTGGCGCACACCATGCGAATTTCTTTCGGATTGTACTTTCGCTCGACTGGCCCACGCCGCACGATCGCGGTGACCCGCTCAACCTTCTTATAGCGGACCAACCAATGCGCGATATCGACCATCACATCGCCGGCGCCGATCACGGCCACATGCTGACCCATTTCAAATGGGCGATCGCCGAATCCGGGTAACCGATTAAAGTGGTATACGACATCCTTCGCATGGAACACGCCCTTGGCTGAATCCCCTTCCACGCCAATGGCCTTAGTCCCTTGCGCGCCAATAGAGAATACGACGGCGCTGGCGCCAAGGTTTCTGATCTCTTCGACGGTAAGATCTTTACCGTTGCCGATTGAGACATTGCCGAAATAGTGGACGTTCGGTCGCTCAAGCAACTCCCAGTACTGCTTCCTGAGACCGCCGCGCAGCTTAAGCTTTGCGGGGAAAATCCCATACTCAGCCAACCCGCCGAACTTAATGTCCCGATTCAGGATAACAATTTCATGGCCTGCCTTCGCGAGTGAACTCGCCACGGCCATTCCAGCCGGTCCAGCGCCGGCCACAATAATCACATGCTTGCCTTGATCGCTCATGCGTTGTTCCCTGGGGAGAGTGAGTGAATAGTGCCTAGAACCTCAACAGTTCCGCGGACTTTAACATAGGGGGTTTTGTGGTGTCAAAGCGGCTTGTGTGCCTGAAGCGTCGTTCGTGAAGCGTGAAGCGCCACCTGAGAAGTGGGACAGGCACCGCCGCAGACGGCGGAGCCAGTCCCTTACCCCTCTATTATCCCGCTACCCCCATAGCCCTTTTACTCCTAGCCTACCCCCCTGCACTTCCCACCGGCCCACCTGGTTCGGTCATGCGCCAGGGGTCGAGCAGTTCGGTGAGGCGCTTTTCTGAGAGGACTTTTTGTTCCTTGGCCATCTGGCGCACGGTCTTGCCTGACTTATGGGCGTCCTTGGCGAGTTTGGCGGCAGCTTCGTACCCGATCTCTGGCGCCAGGGCAGTGCACATGGCCAGACTTTCCTCGATCAAGCTTCTGCAACGTTCCTCGTTGGCTTTGATGCCGTCGATACACTTGACTGCGAAGTTGGCCGAGGCTGTCGAGAGGAGTTCAATGGATTGCAAGAGGTTATAGGCCATCACCGGCATCATGACGATCAGTTCGAAGTTGGCCGCCTGCCCGCCCACTGTGACGGTCACATCGTTGCCGATCACCTGCGCGCAGACCATCGTCACCGATTCGGCAATGACCGGGTTTACTTTCCCCGGCATGATGGACGAGCCTGGCTGTGTCTCCGGCAAATTAATCTCCCCGAGCCCGCAGCGAGGGCCGGAACCGAGCCAGCGAATATCGTTGGCAATCTTCATGAGGCTCACGGCAATGGTCTTCAGTTCTCCGCTCGCTTCGACCAACGAATCCTGTGTGGACTGCGCTTCAAAGTGGTTCTTCGCTTCTATGAACTTGCAGCCGGTCTCTTTCGACACGATGGCCATCACCTTGGTGGAGAACTTCGGATGGCAGTTAAGCCCTGTGCCGACTGCGGTGCCGCCGAGTGCGACTTCACTAAGGGCATCCTGCGCTCGCTTGACCCGTTGAATGCCGAGTTCAATCTGCCTCGCATACCCGCCGAACTCCTGCCCCAATCGAACAGGCGTCGCATCCTGTAAATGGGTGCGCCCGATCTTGACGATCTTGTCGAACTCTTTGGCTTTCCGAGCGAGCGCTTTCTGCAAGCAGGTGAGCGCCGGAATGAGTTGTTGCTGCATCATCTCCCCGGCGGCAATATGAATCGCTGTAGGAATCACGTCGTTGCTGGATTGGCCCAGATTGACGTGATCGTTGGGATGCACCAGCTTGCTGCCCCGTGCTCCGCCTAACAGCTCAGTGGCGCGGTTGGAGATCACCTCGTTGGTGTTCATGTTCGTCGAGGTGCCTGAGCCGGTTTGAAAAATGTCCACAGGAAATTCGGCATCGAGCGCTCCCTCGACCACTTCGGTCGCGGCTTGGTTGATTGCATCCGCTGGTTTCTTGTCGAGGAGACCCAGCGACTGATTGACCGTTGCAGCAGCGCGTTTGATCATTCCCATCGCCCGGATCATGGCGCGGGGGAATCGCAGCGAGCTGATTGGGAAGTTTTCAATCGCGCGAGCGGTTTGCACACCATAATAGGCCGTGGCCGGCACGGCCAGCTCGCCCATCGTATCGCGTTCAACTCTGGTCGTCGGTGATGACTGAGTCACTGGTTTCTTCATGGATACTACTCCGGGGTGAGGGGGCTAGGTGGTGCGGGCGCCATAATAAACGGTAGCCGCCAGCTAGCACAAGAGGAGCTAGCGCCGGACGGGCGAGAACGGATGGTTTGTCTTGTTTGCTTGAACCAGACAGACTAGATAGACCAGATGAACCAGATAGACCCTTGCGTCCCGCCAGTCTCGCGCGTACTAGCGCTGCGCGATAGGCACATACGACCGGCCATGTTCACCAGAATAAATCTGGTCTGGGCGGAATAGTTTATTCTCGCGAAGTTGCTCCAACCAGTGGGCCAGCCACCCCGACACCCGCGCCATGGCGAATAATGGTGTGAACAGATCGGTCTCGATGCCCATTTTTTCGTAAACGATTCCTGAGTAGAAGTCGACGTTGGGATAAATTCCCTTCCCCTTCAGCAGCTCTTCTGCGACCCGTTCGACTTCCACTGCCACATCGTACATCCGTGAATTACCGCATTCCTTAAAGAGTCGCTCGCACAGACCTTGTAGGATTGTCGCCCGGGGATCTTTGACCTTGTACACCCGATGACCGAAACCCATCAGTCGTTGTTTCGCACGGACCTGCTCTTCGAGGTAAGGTCGGGCCTTTCCTGGCTCACCAATCTCCTTTAACATCTGCACGACCTCTTCATTGGCCCCTCCATGCAGCGGACCCTTCAGAGCCCCGATTGAGGATGCGACGACCGTATAGGGATCGGCCAGCGTCGATGCTGTGACCATGCCGGTGAAGGTCGACGCATTCATCGTGTGCTCAGCATGGAGGATCAGACAGTCGTCGAACAGATCGCCCCATAAAGGAAGCGGCTCCGTCTCAGTCAGCATGTAGAGAAAATTCTCCGAAAAACCAAGATCGTCGCGTGGTGGAATGTACTCGTTCCCATGCCGCAGACGAGCCCAGGCCGCGACAATTGTAGGCAGCTTCGCCACGAGACGGACGGCAGACCAATAGTTATTGTCGACGTCCTGGACGTTCCGGCCTGGATAAAACATGCCTAACGCGGCGACAGCAGCCTGCAAGGCGTCCATGGGATGCCCTTGCTCAGGAAGGCATTTCAACAAATCGACAATCCTGAATTTGATCCGGCGGTGATGGACGATGTCCTCGTTCCATCGAGCGAGCTGCGATTCAGTGGGAAGGTGCCCAAATAGCAACAGATAGGCGGTTTCGAGATAGGTCGACCGCAGGCAGAGTTCTTCGACACGGATGCCGCGATATTCCAGCACACCACGCTGTCCGTCTACATCGCTGATTGCAGATTTGGCTGCGGGGACGCCAGCGAGCCCTGGCATAAAATCATGTGGCATGATCGTGTTCCTTCACCTGAGTGACGGGATAGATGACGTGTGGGAGCAGTCTATCATGTTCGAAGCGGCAGGATCTTGAATTGACTCCTATCGGTTGGCATACTCACGTTGTCGACCGCTCACGACCGGAGAAAACCCCATGTCCCTCCTGCTCATGCTGTTCAGTCTCATGGTCATGGGGACAGCGTCCTCGGTTCAGGCCGACAGCGAAATACTCGGTTTCGCCGTCGTGAGCGAGGCACCAAAAGATAAGGCGCGCGTATCGGCGAAAGTCTCGGTAAATGATGCAGTGTCAGACATGACGCTGCTCGCGTCGGAAACAATCCTGAATAATCTCATTTGGAAAAAACTCGAAATCTGTCATGCCATGAGGGTGGAAGGATACACAGTCGCGGAAGGATTTCAGATCGTCACGGTGCATGTGATCGATGCCGGCATGCTGCCGATGTCCTTGCAGGCTTTTGCAGGCGATTGCTTGATTAAGAAAGCGGTCGAAATCGCGCCGCTGGTCGACTAGCAGGATGCTCATAAAAGGCAGCTTCTTGAGCGTGAAAGGTGAAAGGTTTCGGAGGAAGACCATGAGGCAGTCCGTCGTTTCACGCCTCACGTTTCACGGATCGCTGGGCGGCATTCCGGACAAGAGCCGGGTTCTTCTGCTGCCTCACATTCTTCGGCAGTCAAGGGAAAGAGTTGTTCGCACTGTCGGCAAGAACGAATTTCGAAATAGGCAATTCCCTTGTCGTCGATATCGGTGGGTAAGAGCAATTCGAACGGGTCATACCCTATTGCGCCGCCGTCGGAGAATTTGACGATGGCCAGGCGGTCATTAAAGATCTCGAAGGTTCCTTCCTGCCCTTTACGGACCAAGACATGCCCGAGGACGAACACCGGCTGCCCCTTGCGCTTGGTGCGGAGGTCTCGTAGGGTGTGCTGCGTGTCTGTGGCGCAGGAAAACTGCCCACTGGAGCTCGTTCCGAAGATTGGTGTTGGCATCATGGGCCTTCATGTGAATGAGACGTGATTCGTGTATCACGGGGGTAAAAACGGCGTCAAGGCAGACGAGACACTGAGATAGGAGTTTGAAGATGGCAGAGATAACGATTTACCAGAAACCAACCTGTAGCACATGCCGTCAGGCAGTGCAATTATTACAAGAGAGCGGCAAGCCCTTCACAGCCGTCAACTACTATGAGAAGCCATTTACCAAGGCGCAGCTCAAGAGCCTTTTGAAGAAGGG
>JANNXZ010000308.1:0-4056 GCA_031409835.1 Nitrospirota bacterium | reverse complement strand
CAATCGAAATGGAGATGCGCGCCCATGTGCGTCCTTTCTCTGCTCCGTTCAAACCGCGCCCATCTTACCCAAGCCTCGCACGAACGGCAATCGGCCTGTCGAGGCGAGACTTGCGCGACAAGCGAGAAACGCGCGACTGGTGGGGACAGGGCTCACACGTCTCGCAAGTCGCGCGCCTTAGCGGCTCGGAACATTGACAGCCTACCGACGCTATGTTATCCCCACTGCACTTGCCCACCGATTGGGCTCCCTTCACAAAGCCAGAATGAAAACTCCCGTAGCCCTATGACAATTTGCCGGTCCTTGATTACGCCCTACTCAGAGTTACTCGGATCGTGGAGTGGCCGAATCGCCTCGGTGCTGCTCTGCGCCGCGCTGCTACTCATCGCCCCGCTTGACGCCTCAGCAAAATCGAAGCCTCACCGAGCCCCACACCCCGAACCGGAACTCAAGATTCTCGACCTGAAGGTCTCCCCCAGCCCCTACACACTCTCGTCCGGCTCATTGCAGTTTTCTGCCTTGGTTCAACTGCCCAAGGAGCTGAACGGCACAACCCTGCTGGAGTTCTCCTCATTCATTACATCGCCCTCGAAAAATTCGCTCCGCTTTCTGACTACACGTACCGCACTAGAGCCGCATCAGGCCTTGCCCCCCGGCGCCGCCCCTCCACAGGTCTCTGTCCTCCTGACATGGGACGGATTAGACCAGAAAAAGGTCCCGTCGATGGCAGGACTCTATAATTTTGAAGTGCGCGCCAAGCTACTGGCGAACGGCGAGAAGGGCCCCAGGACACGGATGGTTGCCTGGCCGAAACGGGGAACGATTGAAGTGAAATAGCGAGGCGTAAGGGGTGAGGGGTAAGGCGTAAGGGGTAATTACAGAACTCGATTTCTCGGAGTTCAAGAAGTTCACCCCTTACCCCTCACGCCTTACCCCTTACGTGAGCCTTCTCCCAGCACGTTAATCCGGTGCGCCAGACAGCCGGCCCCGAATCCATTGTCGATGTTCATCACGCCAACCCCCGCCGCACAGGAATTCAACATCGTCAACAACGCAGCGAGTCCGCCGAAACTTGCGCCGTAACCCCGGCTTGTCGGCACGGCCACGACCGGACAGGGAACCAACCCGCCGACCACGCTCGGTAACACCCCGTCCATCCCTGCCACCACCACGACCACACGGGCTTGCATCAGCCGGCTTTGACGCTCCAGCAACCGATGAATGCCGGCTACGCCCACGTCATAGAGCGTTTCAACCCGGCTCCCCATCACCTCCGCCGTCACCCTCGCTTCTTCCGCGACAGGAATATCCGAGGTGCCGGCTGTAATCACCAAGATATGCCCTTGCAGCCGCCGCTTAGGATCACGGATCGACACAATGCGCGCCTCGTCATGATAGACCGCTCGACGGTCAAGCCGTTTGATGAGCATGGCCACTTGGCGAGTCGCGCGCGTCGCCAACAACGGGCGATGATGTTTCAACAACGCCTTCGCAATGGCGCGGATCTGGGCCGGCGTCTTCCCCTCGCAGAAAATGACCTCGGGGAACCCCTGCCGCAGCGACCGGTGGTGATCGACCGAAGCAAATCCAAGATCTTCATAAGGCAAGGTGCGGAGCTGTTCGATAGCTGCCGCCACAGGCAGGGAACCCGTTTGTACCTCGATCAGCAATCGTTCAAGCGCCTCAGGATTCATGGCTGCCCTTTCTCCGGCTTTGCGTCGCGCTCCATCAGATCGGTCACTGCCTTGCGACATGACTTCTCTTCGAACAACACCGCGTTGATCTCTTGCACAATCGGCATGTCGACACGATGACGACGCGCGAGTCCTAACGCCGCCTTCGCGGTCCGCACACCTTCCGCTACCGCCTGCATGCTGGCGAGAATCGCCTCCAGCCGCTCACCTTTCCCCAAGCGAACACCGACCGTATGATTTCGGCTCAACGCTCCGGTGCAGGTCAACACCAAGTCGCCGACGCCGGACAGCCCGTAGAACGTTCGTGGATCAGCGCCCATTGCGACGCCCAGCCGCACCATCTCAGCTAATCCTCTCGTGATCAACGCGGCCCGTATATTGTGACCGAGATCCAATCCATCCACCACGCCGGCCGCAAGCGCCATCACATTCTTGAGCGCGCCGCCGAGCTGGACACCCAGCACATCGTTATCGGCGTACACGCGAAGGGCCGGTGTCATCAGCGCGGCCTGGAATGTCTTGACCAGGCCCTCGTTGCTCCCGGCCAAACAGAGCACCGTCGGCCTCCCTGCGCTGACTTCTGCCGCGAAGCTCGGACCAGACAACACCATAAGATCCTGGTGCATGGCAGAAGGAAGGACATCGGTCATCACCTGAGTCATCAAATTCAACGTATCTTCTTCAACTCCCTTCGTCGCGCTGATGAACGGGATTGGAGAGGGAAGGGATCGGACCAGTTCGCGCAGCACAGGACGCGCAACGTGAGACGGCACCACGAAGAGCAATCCCTCGCTCCGCTCGGTGAGATCTACCAACGATCCGGTCGCCACAAGCGACGGGGGAAGCGCGACACCAGGCAGAAAAACAGGATTCTCGTGTTTCCCGTTGATCGCATCCACAACCTCTCGTTCATAGGCCCAGAGCCGAGTGTCGAGACCTTTCTCCGCCAGATGCTTCGCCAGAGCCGTGCCCCAAGCGCCGGCCCCGATCACTCCTATGCGATGGATGGATGGCATGGTTACAAGTACTTTTGATGGAAGGGGTGATATCAACAAGGTTTGGAGTCCCGCGGATTATAGGAACGGTTCTTTCACCTGTCAATGAATGAGCGGCCATCTTTGAAATTTGTCAAGTCAGGCCATGCTCCATCGCCCTGGCAAACAGGGTCGAGAGAGTACAGTGGCACATGCCTTGCTCCCTTTACGTACGATTTCATAATTTCCTTCGTCAGTCCGCACCGGACGATTAGTATGAAATAGGGCATCATTACAGGTGAACGTGGGGGAGATGGCTATGAAAACCATGAAAATGACAAAGCATTTTTTGATGATGAGCCTGCTGGCACTGCTGATCCCGATTGTTCTCTTCGCGCCTCAGACGTATGCAGAAACCTACGTGGCGGGGCAGTTCGGAATGACCTTCCCTCAAGCCCTGAGCAGTGGGGATGTCACGCAACACGGAATCGGTGGCCTTACTATCGATTCAGATCAATCTCTGAAAAACTCACTTATGTTGGGAGTAAAGCTTGGCCATTATTTTACTAGGGCGCGCTGGATAGGAATTGAAACAGGGCTATCCTTTGCGAATCCTCACGTGAAAGAAGGCCCGCTGACGTTTTCGGGCCCCGGAGGTTCTGCTTCCGGCATATTCCCAGGTGTTCATAATCGTATGATTATCTGGGACGTAGCTACCCTGATGTTTCGCTATCCAGGCTACCGCCTGCAGCCCTACGTTGGAATCGGTCCTGCGTTATTCTTGGCGAAAGCGAGTGGTAGTGATGCTCTTCCAGGACAGTCGGCCACAGATATTGGGCTGAATGCTGAAATAGGAGCCCGCTATTACATCACTCGTAGTTGGGCTCTGTTTGGAGAAGGACAGTATCACCGTGCCCGTTTAGGCTATATCTCAAATGATGACAACGCCGCAGCTGACCCGTTTGGGTTTCGGGCAACCTACAGTGCGCTTACGTTAAGCCTAGGCATCAGTTACCACTTCTGATCGACAAGCCGCCCAATCCCACCCCCATCTAGTATCTCAACACGGTTCCGTGTAGCCTGCGTACGGAACTGCCTATGAAAATCTGTCCATCCTGTCGACAAGAACTCCCGGAGATTAGCCGCTACTGCTCACAGTGCGGTCAGCGGCTTCATGCAGACCACGTCGACGTTTCTCCACCGCCGTCGCCATCACCACCAATCGCGACAGTTCGACCAGGACAGCTCAACGTTGAATTTCTGTATGGCATGGTGGCCATGCTATCCCTCGCGATCCTCTTCCCGCCCTGGGAAACCACGCCGTCACAGGCTCCTGAATTCCTCGGCCTGCATTTCATCTTCACGCCCCCCACACCGGACGCCATCGT
>JANNXZ010000307.1:0-2127 GCA_031409835.1 Nitrospirota bacterium | reverse complement strand
GTGGGGCAAGCCGTTGGGCGGGGCCTATGATGGCCCTGAAGGGAAGCCACGGGTTGTGACGCCCTCGCCCGCCGAGTTGGGTGCAGATGAGCGCGCCACGATGGCCGTGTTCGAGCGGGCGACGAAATCCGTGGTCTTCATTGCGAATACGGCGATTCAGCGAGATCCCTGGTCGTTCAATCTCTTTGAGGTTCCGCAAGGGTCCGGATCGGGATTCGTGTGGAATAAGCAGGGGCACATCGTCACCAATTTTCATGTCGTCTATGGGGCCAATTCTGTCACCGTCACACTGGCCGATCGGACGGAGTATAAGGCCACGCTCATCGGTGCCGACCCCGATCACGATGTGGCGGTGCTGCAGATTCGTGCGCCTGAAGATGCGTTGGCGCCCCTCACTGTTGGGACGTCGCAGGATTTGCGCGTCGGGCAGAAGGTCTTGGCGATCGGGAATCCGTTCGGCCTCGACCATACGTTGACGACTGGTGTGGTGAGCGCCTTGGGGCGGACAATCAAATCCATCTCGAACCGGACGATCGAAGGCGTCATTCAAACCGATGCGGCGATCAATCCGGGGAACTCCGGTGGGCCGCTGCTCGATAGTGCCGGTCGATTGATCGGCATCAATACGCAGATTGTCAGCCCGAGTGGGGCCTTCGCCGGAATCGGCTTTGCTGTTCCGGTCGATACGGTCAATCGGATTGTTCCTGAACTCATCAAGCACGGCAAGCTCATCCGTCCGGGGCTCGGCGTCTCGCTCGTTCCCGATGCGATGGCCAAGCGGTGGGGGATCAAGGGGTTGATAATAGGCAAGGTGTCGCGTGGCGGTGGAGCGGAACAGGCCGGATTGAAGGGTGCCCGCGAGACTGTCAATGGGCGTGTGGAGTTGGGCGACATCATCACGGCAGTCGACGGCAAGCAAGTTGGGACCATGGATGAACTGATGGATGTGATGGAACGGCACAAAGTCAACGACCTGGTCACGGTCGAGATCCTACGGGGAACCCGCCACGAACGTGTATCTGTCACCCTCCAAGCCGTCAATTGATCGGCAATCCGTGAGGTCGCTATGGTAGGATCATCCATCTGTTCCGCATGGAGGACCACCGATGAGCGATCGCCGACCCGCTAAGCCACAGGATCCAACGTCCAATGGGAAGACGGAGGATACCGCCGATCCAGCGATGCGCATGGAGTCCGATCCCCTTGATCTCATCGAGCAATGTCTCGCCTCATTCCCCGACAGTGATCCTCGGCAGAAGATCCTCTACAAGCTGCGTCATGTCGTGATTCTCGGGCAAGCTGCGCAGCAGCAGCGCGAGGTTGAATTTAAGAAAGTCGCCGACGTGATCGCGAAGCTCACGGCGCCGGCTAACCGGGTGGGTACCTTGCTTGAGGTGCCAGGGGAAGGGCTCGCACGGATTCTGGTAGGGGGTGCTGAGTATTATGCTTCGGTCGACCCACGGGTGCAGGCCGCTGAGTTAAAGATCGGCGCCCAGATTCTGGTCAACGAAGCCTACGCAGTCATTAAGATATTGGGCTATGACCGTAATGGGCCCGTGTTGAAAGTGGCGGAAGCGTTGGTTGATGGGCGGCTTCGTTTCGAGCAGGAGATGGGGCGGCAGGTCTTGATCCTCCAACGATCGAGCGATCTCGTTGGCGTGGACCTCAAGGCCGGCGATGAGGTGCGTATTGAGCCCAGCCTCCACGTGGCGATCGAGAAATTGGAAGACCGGAAAGCCACGTCCCATTTGCTCGACGAGGTTCCTACTGTTACATGGGAGCAGATTGGCGGGCAAACAGAAGCGATCACAGCCATTCAGAAGGCGATCGAGTATCCCTTGCTCCATGCTGATACGTTTCAGCGCTTTAAGTTCACTCAACCGAAGGGCTTCCTGCTCTATGGCCCTCCCGGCTGTGGAAAGACCTTGATCGGACAAGCGGCAGCCGCCAGCCTCTCAAAGCTTGTGGGAGAGTCGGATCAGGGCGCATCCGGTGCGAAGGGAGACAAGCTGCCGGTGACTCGCGGGGCCTTTCTCCACATCAAGGGGCCGGAGATCTTGAATATGTGGTTGGGGGAATCGGAACGGATGGTCCGGGATCTCTTCGCCCAGGCCCGCGCTCGTCGGA
>JANNXZ010000306.1:0-2210 GCA_031409835.1 Nitrospirota bacterium | reverse complement strand
ATACCGGTTCCGCTCCATGCTGGCAGTGTGAACCACAGCCGGGATGGGGCAATGCAGCAGCTGAAACTAAGTCGGACTACGAGAAGGACTACACCAAGCCAAACTTGGTCAAGGGCCTGAACTAAATCGAGACACATTCCGTGGTGATGTAGAAGGGGCAGCGTTTCGCTGCCCCTTTTTTTTCGTTTGCCATGCCGGCATGTTCGGTGCGGTGCTTGCGGGAGGGATGCCTCCTTGTTAGAATTAGCGTTCAGCCTGGCGCGGTGAACCATCAAGACTATCGCGAAATGGAAAGGCGTGGCAGTGACTGGTCAGCCAGATTCCGAGTTGGATTTGCGGGGAGTGATTTGCCCCTATAACTTTGTCAAAACGAAGTTGAAACTGGAAGCGATGGAGCAAGGGCAGATTTTGTCAGTGCTGTTGGACGATGGCGATCCGATTCGGAATGTTCCCCGCAGCGTAAGCAACGAGGGGCACACCGTCCTTTCGCAAGATCGTGTTGAAGGGTCCTATCGAGTGCTCATTCGCCGCCGCGAAGACGAGTAGCGCGCGACATTCTTCTGCTCATCGTTTCTTCTTTGATTCTCGCCGATATCCTTCAATGACGACCGTCACCGCTGAGTCTTTTGGTACTGGTCCAATCCGATCGAGTAGCTCATCAGGCTTTCCGCGTGAGAGTGTCTCTTTACACGTCGTGAGGTCCATGGCGATGGCAATCTGCCTGGTGGGGAGTATCTGTGCCAGAACTTTCAGTAGTCCGGTGAGGGCTTTCGGGGCGACATAGAGAACGAGGGTTCTTCGTTCTTTGTGGAGTTGGGAGAAGTAGTGTGCGAGACGGCGGCTGGTTGAGGGAAGGTGTCCGTCAAAGATGATGGCGTCGCCAGAAAAGCCAGAGATCGCTGCCGCCGCTGTTATGGTAGAGGGACCAGGGATAACCTTCACCGGAATTCCTGCTTGATGAGCAGCAGCCACAAACAGACTGCCTGGATCGTAGATGACTGGGGTGCCGTTGTCTGAGACAAGGGCGACATCCTGTCCCTGCGCGAGTCGATGTAAAAGGAGGAGCATTTTCTCGTGGCAATTGAATGGGCCGTAGCTTGTGACTGTAGCCGTAATGCCATGATGGGCCAGGAGGGCTTGGGTCATGCGAGGGTCCTCCGAGGCAATAACCGTGACCTGGCGTAGCGTGGCAAGGGCTCGAAGGGTGATGTCATCGGGGTGGCCAATTGGCGAGCTGACGACATAGAGGGTGCCAGGAGGGCGAAATGTGGTCGCCTGGCCTCTTACTCCACGATCGTTCGGTTGACTCCCATCTCGCGCCATCGATATAATTCCCCGTTTAATGCCCGTCTGTTTGTCCTGAAAAGTTGAGAGGATAGCCCTCTATGGCCGCCATGTTTTTCGTGGTGACGATGGCGCTGTATTTCGCGGCCACCGTCGCCTTTCTTGCCTATCTTCTCTGGCCTTCTGAAATCTTGGCGAACGTCTCGCTGGGAATGACGGCGACCGGGTTTGCCGCACACACGATCGCATTGGGCGCAGGGATGATCGGGGGCACGGACATCTCAACGCCGGGATTTTATGAAGCGTTGTCGTTTTTCTCCTGGGTCCTGATTTTAGTCTTTCTTGCCGTGGAGTTTCGCCATCATTTGCACGTACTTGGCTCGTTCATCGTCCCTCTGGCGTTGGTCTCTCTGGTTTCTGCCGCCGCATTGCCGGAAACCGCTCCGACGCTCACACCGGTGTTTCGGACTTTGTGGGTCCACGTCACCCTGAGCATGCTCGGAACCGTGGGGTTTGCCATCGCCTTTGTGGCTGGTGTCATGTATCTGATTCAGGATGGGCTTCTCAAGTCTAAACGTTTCAATGTCCTCTACTCAAAGTTGCCGGCACTGGATTTTCTCGACCGCTTGAATCAACAGTCGATCGTCACGGGGTTTCCGCTGCTCACGCTCGGCATCATTACGGGCGCGCTCTACGCAGAGCTCTCTCTGGGGTCGTATCTGAGCTGGAATCCCGAGCAAGTAGGGGCCTTGGTGACATGGGTGTTCTACTTTGTCGTACTGACGGGACGACTGACCGTGGGCTGGCGAGCCAAACGCGCGGCCTATCTTACTATCATCGGATTTGCTGGAGTTATTCTGACTTTCATCGGTGTGATCCTCAAGAGTCACGGACCGGTGTCTTGATATGCACATTATTGCCGTCGG
>JANNXZ010000305.1:0-7698 GCA_031409835.1 Nitrospirota bacterium | reverse complement strand
GGCGATTTTAAATGCCATTTCATTGGAATCGACATCGTGAAACGACCCATCAATGACCGTGACCTTCACATCACGAAGCGGATACCCAGCGATCACACCGGAATCAAGCCGCTCCTTCACACCCTTTTCGATCGCCGGAATAAACTCTCTTGGAATAGAGCCGCCGACAGTTTTATTGATGAAATCCAATCCTTTGCCAGGCTCAGCAGGCTCGACCGTCAACACAACATGTCCATATTGGCCACGACCACCGGTCTGTTTAATGTACTTCGCCTCAGCTTCAGCCTTCTTGCGGATCGTTTCCCGAAAGGCCACCTCTGGCTTTCCGACATTGGCCTCTACCTTGAACTCACGCAGCATGCGATCGACAATAATTTCCAGATGCAACTCTCCCATCCCGGCAATGATGGTCTGCGCGGTTTCTTCATCCGTCTTCACCCTGAACGATGGATCTTCCTGCGCCAACTTCTGGAGCGCGAATCCCATCTTCTCTTGATCTTGTTTGGTTTTTGGCTCAATCGCCATGGCGATAACCGGCTCGGGGAATTTCATCACCTCGAGCAGAACCGGCTGCTTTTCATCCGCCAGCGTATCTCCGGTCGTCGCCCCCTTGAGCCCGACGGCCGCGACAATATCACCCGCATAGGCCACATCGATGTCTTCCCGCTTGTTCGCATGCATCTTCAGAAGGCGTCCGACGCGATCTCTCGTTCCCTTCGTCACATTCGAGACGGACGTTCCCGTCTTCAACGTGCCGGAATATACCCGGAGAAAGGTGAGCTGACCCGCAAACGGATCTGTCATAATCTTGAAGGCTAAGGCTGCGAATGGCTCACTATCTGACGGACGTCGCTTTACTTCCTGTTCGGTATTCGGATCAATACCAGTCACGGATTCGACATCCAGGGGAGACGGAAGGAAATCCACAACCCCATCCAATAGCTGCTGCACACCCTTATTCTTGAAAGCCGACCCACACAGAATAGGAGTCATCTTCATCGAAATCACGCCGGCCCGAATGGCTCGACGGATCTCCTCTTCCGTTAAGGGCTGGCCATTGAGATACTTCTCCATTGCCTTTTCGTCGAATTCAGCAACCGCATCTACCATTTTATTGCGATATTCCTTGGCTTGGTCGAGCAACTCGGCAGGGATCTCCTTGACGACGTACTTGGCGCCCAGTGTCTCATCATCGTACACATAGGCCTTCATCGTCACAAGATCGATCGACCCTTTAAATTCAGACTCGCGGCCGATGGGGATCTGAATCGGAACAGGGTTTGCCCCCAATCGATCGATCATCGTCTGGACGCTGACATAGAAATCTGCGCCGATTCTGTCCATCTTGTTCATGAACGCGATCCTCGGCACGCTATACTTATCCGCCTGCCGCCAGACCGTCTCCGATTGCGGCTCAACACCCTGCACAGAGTCAAACACCGCCACGGCCCCATCGAGCACCCGAAGCGAACGCTCGACCTCAATCGTAAAATCAACATGCCCCGGAGTATCGATGATATTAATGCGATGGTCTCGCCAGAAACAGGTCGTTGCCGCAGCCGTAATCGTAATGCCGCGCTCCCGCTCCTGCTCCATCCAATCCATCGTCGCCGCGCCTTCGTGAACCTCACCCATTTTGTGTGAGATTCCTGTGTAGAAGAGAATGCGCTCAGTCGTCGTCGTCTTACCGGCATCAATGTGAGCCATGATGCCGATATTCCGAGTTTGCTCTAATGGTGATTGACGCGCCACGTACTTCCCTCAAAAAAATAGATGCTGCAACCAGGGCCAGTGAGATGCTGCGATTTACAAACACCCGCGTGAGCGGATCGCAGCACGGCCCAGCTGCAGCACAGAACGACGCTACCAGCGATAGTGCGCGAACGCCTTATTGGCTTCCGCCATCCGATGCACGTCTTCTCGCTTCTTAACCGCCGCCCCCGTATTGTTCGACGCGTCCAACAACTCAGCCGCAAGCTTCTCTCGCATACTCTTACCACCGCGAGTCCTGGAATATTCCGCCAACCATCGAAGCGCCAGAGACATCCGGCGAGCCGGACGAATTTCCACCGGCACTTGGTAGGAAGCGCCACCCACTCGGCGTGACTTCACCTCAACCACCGGCTTCACATTATCAAGCGCTGCCCGAAATACTTTGAGCGGATCGTTGCCGGTCTTCTCCTGAATAACATCGAACGCTCCGTAGCAAATACGCTCGGCCGTACTCTTCTTTCCACCCGACATCAGAATATTCAAAAATTTCCCGACGAGCTTATCCCGATATCGCACATCAGGAAGTGGATCGCGGTGGTCTAAAAATCTAGTCCTTGGCATGTGTCATTCACTCTCTCGTTACCAAACTGTGATAATCGTCTTACTTGGGACGCTTCGCTCCATATTTCGAACGGCTCTGTTTTCGATCTGCCACACCGACGGCATCGAGAGCACCTCTGACGATGTGGTAGCGCACACCCGGCAAATCCTTCACACGGCCTCCACGCACAAGCACAATGGAATGTTCTTGAAGGTTGTGGCCGACACCGGGGATATAGGTCGTGACTTCCATCCCATTCGTCAACCGAACACGCGCAACTTTACGCAGCGCCGAGTTCGGCTTCTTCGGCGTTGAGGTATAGACACGAAGACAGACACCACGCTTTTGAGGACAGGACTTGAGCGCAGGACTTTTGGTCTTCGCATGCGCCTGCTGGCGGCCTTTTCTGACTAACTGATTAATTGTCGGCATTAGTACGTCACTCTCATCTTCGGCACAGTTTGGCTATTTACCGCGTTAAACCTTTAGGGGCAGAGCCGGTGGATTGTAGTGAGCATTGATCGCTGTGTCAAGTCTTCTCTTACATTGCTTGCATTATGAGCGAGCAGACTCTACCGATCCCATCGCGACACCTTCCTGCGTAAGCGGCGCAGCATCTTCCTGAGCAACAATCACGAGCTCAGGCTTGGGACTAATGACGAAGGTATCCCGATACTCTTCGAAGCCGGTTCCAGCTGGAATCAAACGACCAACGATGACGTTTTCTTTCAAGCCCAACAGATTATCGACGCGCCCGTTGATCGCGGCTTCCGTCAAGACACGGGTGGTCTCCTGGAATGAGGCTGCCGAGATAAAACTATCGGTCGTCAATGCTGCCTTGGTAATACCCAGCAGCACCGGCTTCCCAAGTCCCGGCTGCCCACCCTTCGCCGACACTCGCTCATTCTCTTCATCAAACAACAGCTTGTTGACTTGACTGCCAGGCAAGAACTCCGTATCCCCAGGATCTTCGATTCTGACCTTGCGCAACATCTGCCGCACAATGATCTCAATGTGTTTGTCGTTGATCGTCACACCTTGCAACCGATAGACATCCTGCACTTCATCGACGAGATACTTTTGCAGCTCGTTCGGACCCAGCACATCGAGAATGTCGTGCGGATTGGCCGATCCGTCCATCAACGGCTCACCGGCCCTGACCCAATCGCCCTCGTGCACGTTGACGTGCTTGCCCTTGGGTATGAAGTATTCTTTCACATCGCCAATCTTATTATTGATCAGCACTTTTCGCATACCCTTCACGAAGCCGTCGTACGATACTTCGCCATCGATTTCGCTGATGACGGCGGTCTCCTTCGGCTTTCTCGCCTCGAACAACTCAGCCACGCGAGGCAGACCACCAGTAATATCTTTCGTCTTCGTCGTCTCTCGCGGAATCTTGGCCAACACGTCGCCAGGAGTGACCACTGCGCCTTTTTCGACGAAAATATGCGCCCCGACCGGAAGCAGGTAACGAGCCACGTTTGCCGCAGCCGCAACCTTGGCGGTTTTCCCCCCCTCATCCTTGATCGAGATGCGTGGGCGCAATGTCGCGCCACTATGTTCGACGATGACTTTACGGGAGAGACCGGTCACTTCGTCGAACTCCTCCTTCATGGAAACGCCTTCAACGATGTCTCCATACGCCACCTTCCCGCCGACCTCAGTAAGAATGGTTAGCGAGTATGGATCCCATTCGACCAATTTCTGCCCCACCTCGACACGACCACCGTTTTTCACCTTGATCTTGGCGCCGTAGACGACCCCGTACTTCTCGCGTTCACGCCCCGTCTCATCGACGATGGCAATCTTGGCATTCCGATTCATCACAACCCATTCACTCTCTTTATTCCTGACCGCAATTCCTGGGTTAGGGAAGTCGGCATTCTTTTTGGCATCGAAGCTCATGAACTTGATGGTGCCGGCGTGCTTGGATTCGGTCACCGTCTGCTCAACCACCTTGCTCGCCGTTCCACCGATGTGGAACGTCCGCATGGTCAGCTGTGTTCCCGGCTCACCAATCGACTGCGCCGCAATCACACCAACGGGCTCGCCTTTTTCGACCAACCGTCCGCGGGCCAAATCACGCCCATAACAGGATCGACAGACTCCACGGCGCGACTGACAGGTCAGCACCGAGCGAATCTTGACGTGGTCGACCGCAGCTTCCACGATCGCCTTTGTCCGGTCCTCATCGATCTCTTCGTTGAACGACACAATGATCTCACCGGTCACTGGATCGCGGATATCTTCTGCTGCCAACCGTCCCAATACCCGTTCTTCGATCGGCTGAATGATTTCGCCCCCCTCGACCAATGCACTGACAATAATACCGTCGGTGGTGCCGCAATCGATTTCGTTGATAATCACATCCTGCGCAATATCCACCAGGCGGCGCGTGAGATAACCGGAGTTTGCCGTCTTCAACGCCGTGTCGGCCAACCCCTTGCGGGCGCCGTGCGTTGAAATGAAGTATTGCAGCACCGTTAACCCTTCGCGGAAGTTAGCAGTAATCGGAGTCTCGATGATTTCACCGGACGGCTTCGCCATCAAACCACGCATACCACCCAACTGGCGGATCTGCTGCGAGCTTCCGCGAGCGCCAGAATCCGCCATCATGAAGATCGGGTTGAAGGACTCGGCCTTATTCGGATCTCCACCCGCGCCCAATTCCTTCATCATTTCAGTGGCAATCTGCTCAGTCACATGAGCCCAGATGTCGATCACCTTGTTATAGCGTTCGCCGTTAGTGATCAATCCCTCGCCATATTGCCGCTCGATCTCCGCCACCTCATGCTGAGCCTTCCCCAACAATTCCTGCTTCTTGGTCGGAATATGCATGTTGTCGATGCAGATGGAGATACCCGCACGCGTGGCATACTCAAACCCTGTGTCCTTGACCTTATCGAGGAACGTGACGGTCTCACGGTGACCGCACTGGCGATAGACGGTATCGATGAGCTTGGTCATTTCCTTCTTGGTCATAAGCTTATTCGCGTTGGCGAACGGCAAGCCCGGAGGAAGTACATCAGAAAGAATGACTCGCCCAACGGTGGTCTGAACGAGGCTCCCTTCGATCCGCACCTTGATCCGCGCATGCACGTCCAACTCCTGCGAGTCATACGCAATACGCACTTCCTCCGGCGAGCCGAGCACTTTGCCCTCTCCCTTGCATCCCGCACGCTCTTTAGTCAGCCAGTAACAGCCGAGCACCATGTCCTGCGACGGCACCGCAATCGGCTTGCCGTTGGCAGGCGAGAGAATGTTATTGATCGACATGAGCAGCACACGTGCCTCGACCTGCGCTTCGATCGACAGCGGAACATGGACTGCCATCTGATCGCCATCGAAGTCGGCATTGAATGCGGCGCAGACCAGCGGATGCAGCCGGATAGCCTTGCCTTCAACCAACACGGGATCGAATGCCTGGATACCGAGCCGGTGCAACGTTGGAGCGCGGTTCAACAGCACGGGATGTTCGCGAATCACCTCGTCGAGCACGTCCCACACTTCCGGCCGTTCTTTTTCGACTAAGCGCTTAGCGCTCTTGATTGTCGTAGCCGCGCCTCGTTCTTCCAGCTTGTGGAAGATAAAGGGCTTGAAGAGTTCGAGCGCCATCTTCTTGGGTAACCCGCATTGGTGTAGCCGAAGCTCTGGCCCCACGACGATGACGGTTCGGCCCGAATAATCAACCCGTTTACCAAGCAGATTTTGGCGAAAGCGCCCCTGCTTCCCCTTCAACATATCGCTCAACGATTTGAGCGGCCGCTTGTTAGGTCCACGAATCGCCCGGCCACGACGGCCGTTATCGAAGAGCGCATCGACCGCTTCTTGCAGCATCCGCATTTCGTTTCGGATAATCACGCCAGGCGCCTTCAGCTCGATCAGCCGCTTCAGCCGATTGTTCCGATTGATGACACGGCGGTACAGATCGTTTAGATCCGATGTCGCAAAACGTCCACCGTCCAACGGCACAAGCGGGCGCAATTCTGGTGGCAGCACCGGGATCACGTCCATGATCATCCACTCCGGCATATTTCCAGACTTGCGAAAAGCCTCAATGACCTTCAGTTGCTTTGCGTATTTCTTCTTCAACGCTGCGGAGGCCGATGTCTTCGCCTTAGCCTTGATTTCATCCCACTTGGCATTGATGTCGATCTTGCGGAGCAACTCCCGAATGGCATCGGCGCCGATACCGACTTTGTAGGAACCAGGGCCATATCCAGAACCTTGGAGCTCGCGAAGCTTTTCCTCCGAGACTAGCTCCTTCTCCGTCAGATCTGTCGATCCTGGATCGACACAGACATAGCTCTCAAAATAGAGAATCCGCTCCAGCCCTTTGAGGCTCATATCGAGCAAGGTTCCAATCCGGCTCGGCGCGCCTTTAAGGAACCAAATATGCGCAACCGGTGCCGCGAGCTCGATATGGCCCATGCGCTCTCGGCGGACTTTTGACTGAATGACCTCGACACCGCACTTGTCGCAAACAATACCGCGGTGTTTCATGCGCTTGTACTTGCCGCAGTTGCACTCCCAATCCTTGATCGGACCGAAAATTTTCGCACAGAACAGTCCGTCTTTTTCCGGTTTAAACGACCGGTAATTGATGGTCTCCGGCTTCTTCACTTCGCCATAGGACCACGAACGGATTTTTTCCGGTGATGCGATCCTGATCCGCATCGAATCGAATGACACCGCATCGCGCGGCTTCTCGAACAATGTATAGACGCCTTCCAAGGTAATGACCTCCTCTGACGCCGACCGCTATGGCCGGCACAAATGGGTTAGTCTTGCGACTTGACCAGTTCGACGTCGAGACCCAAACTCTGTAGCTCTTTGACCAAGACGTTAAACGACTCGGGTAATCCAGGCTCCAGGAACGGCTCACCCTTGACGATCGCTTCGTACATCCGCGATCGGCCCGGCACGTCGTCCGATTTCACCGTCAAGAACTCTTGCAGCGTGGATGCAGCGCCATACGCCTGCAGCGCCCACACTTCCATTTCTCCTAGCCGCTGGCCACCGAATTGAGCCTTGCCTCCGAGCGGTTGCTGCGTGACAAGCGAATAGGGGCCGATCGACCGTGCGTGAATCTTGTCGTCGACCAAGTGGTGAAGCTTTAAGACATACATATACCCAACCGTAACGGGGCTGCCGAACATTTCTCCGGTTCGGCCATCCATCAACATCGTTTGCCCGCTGGTCGGCAAGCCCGCCTTCTTTAGTAATTCCTTGATCTCTGTTTCCGACGCTCCATCGAACACCGGGCTCGCCACCTTGATCCCCAATGCTTTGGCCGCCCAACCCAGGTGAGTTTCAAGAATTTGACCGACGTTCATACGCGACGGCACACCGAGTGGATTCAGCACAATTTCCACTGGCGT
>JANNXZ010000304.1:0-5978 GCA_031409835.1 Nitrospirota bacterium | reverse complement strand
CCACCGGGACTCAATCCCGATTACCCTATCCATCAGATATACCTGGCCGACTTGCTTAAGCGTGTCTCGTCGCAGCTCGTCGATCTCAAAGGCCGCGCGGAGCGGCGAGGCATTGTGGTCACGACCAGGGTGGCTACAGGCATTCCGAGTGAAGAGGTGGTTGCCGCGGCGAGGGCGGAGGATTCGGACCTGATTGTCGTAGGGACCAGGGGCAAGACCGGCCTTGCGCACGTATTGTTAGGCAGTACTGCGGAGCGGGTCATTCGCGGAGCCCCTTGTCCCGTGCTGGCGGTGCGAACGGAGCAAGCAGACGCCGAACAGAAAGAGGGTGCCCCCTCGATGCCTGTCCCAATGGAGCGCATCCTCGTGCCGGTCGATTTTTCCGATTGTTCCCTCGATGCCTTGGAGTATGCAGCCGTGATAGCGCAGCAGGCGAAGGCGTCTGTGATGCTACTGCATGTGCTGGAGCCGGTGTCGTATGGGTTGGACTTTGACCTCGGCCATATCAGGAGCCGCGAAGATGTGCGCGCGAGCTGGACGAAACGACTGGAGGAGCTGGCGGCTACCCACCAGCATCCCAATGTGCCGGTGGAGTTTCGGCTGCGGGGAGGTGTTCCGGTCGATTCAATTTTAGACTCTGCCCAGACCTTGCCCTGCGACCTCATCGTGATGGGCACGCACGGGCGCCGCGGAATTTCGCACGCACTGTCCGGCAGCGTGGCGGAGGCCGTCTTGCGAAAAGCTCATTGCCCTGTCATCGCTGTGCGGAGCCAAAATTTAGGACCAGGTCATGGCCGGACGGTTTCGGATGAAAAGTCTTCCGTCATACACACCTAACTACTAAGGAGTCAGCAATGATGACCGCAACGAAATCAACAAAGAAAGTGAAAGTCTCGATACGAAACCCTTTGGCGGCATCGCCACAATCTATCGAGCTGCCGGAGGGCATGCGGGAACGAATTTCGAAAAAGGCGTTCGAGTTATGGCAAGCGCGGGGGTATCGAGACGGACATGATTTTGAGGACTGGCTCGACGCCGAGGTCATCGTGATGGAAGAAATTCATGAAGCTCGCGAGTGAAACGACAGCCGGCCTCTGGGTGCCTCTTGTCCCGTCGCTCGACACGTTGCTCGCTCGACTGGATGCTCTTTCGTCGGAGCCGAGGGTGGCTGCTCAGCGGCAGATCGCATTGAGTCTTGCCCTTCAGCCCTATCGTGAGGGTGGTGCGGGGGCGTTGTTGTTTCCGCTGCCGCAGGAAACGGAGTTAGCCGACCTCATACTCTACGCCGACTTCTATCCGCAGGACGGGCAACTGACGTTGATCGAGCAGTTGCGCGACGTCATCACAGAGCATATTCCACAGGAAGAACGAGAGTGGTTGGATCCGCTGAAACATTCCTATCTCGATCTGGCCGAATTCCTGTCGGTTGACGAGCAAACCCAGCGTCTGGTTTTCCGCTCGATAGGAGATGCGCGGGTCTATCGCGTGCCGGACGGAGCCTTCCGCAAGGAACTGCAGCCCGGGCAGGTCCTTCTCACGAGGTTGATCCGAGAACCTGGCGATGTGGAGTGGGAGCGGGCGGTGATTGCCGGCGCCGCGATCGTATTGTCCAACGAGGATGGAAAGGGCCTGCTGAACGCCACGCTCGACTATCGACGGCAGGTGGAAATTTCTTCCGGGTCTTTCGAACTCGGTGATTGGCCGGAATTCGCCAAGCGCTATGGGCATGTACTGTTGTGGACCTTTGCCCGTATGCGGTTTGCCGCGCTCATTGAAGCCGTGAAAAGTATTCACTATGTGGCAGAAGGGGGGCAGCCCTATCTCTACGCCTTGGCCCTGTACGATCATTGCGAGTACGGCTACATGAATGAAATGCTCGCAGGCCTTGAAGGATTCGAGCGTGAAGCGGCAGTCTCTCCACCCAGTGGAGCCTCAGTTTCGAAGGAGGCTCAGCATTTTGTACTCCGAGGGGCATTCGGCGCCCTTGAATCGGCGGTGGTTGCAAGACTGATCCTCACGGCGACCCAGTTGTGGGTGGAGTGCGATTCACGAGAACGGCTCGATGCCGTCAAACACAAGCTGGCAGCGGCGTTCGGATTCTCTCTTCATTTCCGTGGCGAAACCTGTACGCCACCGCCTCGGCAGCTCAAGGAGTCAGAATTGGCTGTCGATGAGCCTCTGATCTTGACGATGTCGATGGAGGAAGATCGAGCGCTCCTGAACAGCTTCTTAGAGATTTTGTACTTAGAGTGGGCGGAACGGGCCTGTCCGTCGCTGGGGAATCACATGCCGCGTCATGTCGCAGCCTCAGCAGCCGGTCGCGAGCAAGTCGCCGCCTTGATTACCGACATGGAGTGCCATGACCCAGGAATCAGGCGCGTGGGCCAGGCATCATTCGACTATAACAGGCTGAGAGCCCATGTGGGGCTTGACTAGCAAGATGCTGAAAAAGCCCGCCAGCGTCGTTCTCGCATCGTTCAGACCCTCAACGTACCGCAAGGGTACGCATCGGGCCTTCACTCGCTGCGGCCTTGCTGGACGAACTTTTTGAGCATCCTGAATAGTTTCACAGTCTCCGAGGTGACGCGATGACGACACAGCACGGGACGAGGCTTGCCGAGACGCTCGAAACTTGCCGCCCTGTGCCGCCGGACAAACCGAATATCCTCAAGACGCTTCTGGCTGTCCAGTCTGCCTTGGGCCATGTGCCGGCGAGGACCCTTCCTCAGATTGCGCAGGTGTTAGGCGTGACGGATGCCCAAGTCGCCGGAGTCTTGTCCTATTATTCTGATCTCCGAACTCAGTCGCCTGGCCGGCACCTCATTCGGGTCTGCCTGGGCGAATCCTGCACGGCCAACCATGGCGGGTTGGTCCTTCGTGCGATTCAAGAGTATGTGAGCGTCGTGGGTGGCGGCACTACGCCGGAAAGGCGATTCACTGTAGAAAAGATGTCCTGCGCCGGGAACTGCGCAGTATCACCGACCGTGATGATCGATGAGGATCTCTGTGGGCGAGTGACGCCTTCCGACGTTCAGTCACTTCTGGAACCGTATAAATAGATGAAGACGATGCGCTGCTATCTCGCCAACGATACCTCTTCCCGTGCGGCCGGCGCGGGACGACTTGCCGATGCCTGGAGCGATCGTTCAGAGATTCAACTGATTCGCACGTCCTCGCGGGGAGCATTTTTTTTGGAGCCGATGGTGGAGCGAGATACGCCCAACGGGCGTGAGGCTTGGTTCAACGTGGTGCCGAACGACTTGCCGCGCATCGTGGCCGGCGTGGGTGGAACGCCGGTTGCGGAGATACCGTTTCTGCAACAACAGACCCGCTTCACCTTTGCCAACTTCGGCATCACCGAGCCGCTTGCGCTCGATGAATACCAAACGCGGGGTGGGCTCAAGGGATTGGCAGCGGCACAGAGCCTGTCGCCGGAGGCGATCGTCGAAGAGCTATGCATCTCGCGATTACGAGGGCGCGGGGGCGCGGCGTTTCCTGTGTGGGAAAAGTGGCAATTCGCGCAGCAGACCGTGTCGGCGCAGAAGTATGTCGTGGCGAATGCCGACGAAGGGGATGCCGGCACCTATTGCGATCGGATGATCATGGAGGGCGATCCCTTCCGATTGATCGAAGGGATGCTCATCTGCGCCCAGGCGATTGGGGCGACGCGCGGCTATATCTATTGCCGGTACGAATATCCAGCGGCGGCGCGAGCCTTGCGCTTCGCGATTCAGAAGGCGCGCGAGGCGGACTTGTTGGACTGCGACGACTATCCGTTCGATCTTGAGGTGGTGGTCGGCGCCGGCTCCTACGTCTGCGGAGAGGAAACCGCTTTGCTGGAATCGCTGGAGGGCCGCCGTGGTGTCGTCCTGGCGAAGCCGCCTTACCCGGCAGAGTCTGGACTGTATGGCAAACCGACGATCGTCAGCAACGTCCTGACGTTCGCGACGATTCCCAACATCCTCGCAAACGGCGGCGCCTGGCATGCCTCACTCGGCACTGAAGGGTCGCGCGGTACGATGGCGCTGCAGCTCGGCGGTCGGGTGAAGCAGCCTGGTCTGGTGGAAGTCCCTTTTGGTTTGACGCTCCATGATGTCTTGGATCGATTCGGCGGTGGCATGGCGCCGGGCTCGCGGTTCAAAGCCGTCCAGGTCGGGGGGCCATTGGGGAGCCTGTTCCCTGAATCGAAACTCGATATCCCTATCTGCTATGACGCGTTCGCCGAGGCCGGAGCCATTCTCGGGCATGGGGGCATCGTCGTCTATGACGATGAGACGAACATGGTCGAGTTGGCGCGGCACTTCATGGCCTTCACGGCAGACGAATCGTGCGGGAAATGTACGCCCTGCCGGATTGGATCAGTGCGCGGGCGCGAAATTCTCGAACGGATTCAGCGCGGCCAGGGAACTGCGGAGGATCTCGTCCTCTTGTCTGATCTTGGAGAGACCATGAAAGCGACCAGCCTCTGTGCGTTAGGGGGGCGTGCGCCCTATCCGGTCTTAACCGCGATCGAGCATTTCCCGGGTGAGTTCAGGGAGCGTCAGGGGTAAGGGGTATCGGAAGACTATGCTACAGCTGACGATCAATGACCGGACTGTGGACGCGGAACCAGGCGATACGGTCTACCAGGCTGCCAAGAAGGCCGGGATGTCGATACCCAGTCTCTGTGTCTCGCATCATCTCGCTCCCTTTGGCTCCTGTCGTCTCTGTATCTGTGAAATCGATGGGCAGGCTGGGACTCCCGCCTCCTGCACGACTCCAGTCAGACCCGATATGGTCGTCCGCACCGAGAGCGATCAGCTCAGGCGGCATCGCCACAATCTCGTCGAACTGTATCTGTCTGAACAGCCTGAAGGGAGCGAGACGTCGGGACCATTGCGCGAACTGGCGCTTGCATGCGGCGTCGATAGAGTTCGGTATCCCGATGGGGCGCACATGAAACGCGCCGCCGTGCGCGACGACTCGAATCCATTCTTCACCTTCGACAACGCCGCCTGCATCTCCTGCGCTCGTTGTGTCCGAGCCTGCGATGAAATTCAGGGCACGCATGCCTTGACGATGTTCGGACGGGGATTTGAAGCCAGGCCGGTTGCGGGAGCCGGGACATTCATGGGTGAAGTGGCAGCGTTTGCCTCATCCAACTGTGTCTCGTGCGGCGCCTGTGTGAAGGAATGTCCTACTGGCGCACTCACGGAGAAGACGGTGCTGGAGCAGGGGGCGCCGACCAGAACTGTGCGCACGACCTGCGCCTATTGTGGCGTGGGCTGTGCGTTCGAAGCGGGTGTACGAGATGGACGAGTGGTTCAGATGATTCCGTCAGACGATGGGCCTTCGAATCAGGGGCACGCCTGCATGAAGGGACGGTTCGGCTGGACCTATAATTATGCGTCCGATCGGCTGCGAGTCCCTCTGCTTCGACGCGGCAACGACTGGGAAGAGATTTCCTGGGAATCGGCCTTGGATCGGGTCGCGCAGGAGTTCGCGCGCATCAAGGACGCGTCCGGTCCAGATGCCCTCGCGACTATTTCATCCAGCCGGGGCACGAACGAAGAAAATTATCTATTCGGCAAATTCATGCGTTGCGTGATCGGGACGAACCACATCGACAACTGCGCCCGTGTCTGCCACAGCGCGACCGTCACCGGCATGATGGAAACATTGGGAGCATCTGCTGCGACTAATTCCATTCAGGATCTCGATTTGGCCCACCTGATTATGGTGGTGGGAGCGAACCCGACGGAATCCCATCCCGTGATCGGGGCTAGGATCAAGCAGGCGCATCGGCGAGGGGTGCCCTTGATCGTCATCGATCCCAGGCGCACGGAGTTGGCACGGCTGGCCGATCTGCATCTGCAACTGCGACCCGGCACGAACGTCGCCTTACTCAATGCGATGGGCCATGTCCTGGTCAAGGAAGGGCTCCTCGATCAGGCCTTCATCGCGGCAAGGGCCGAAGGCATTGATGACTGGATCAAGAC
>JANNXZ010000303.1:0-1664 GCA_031409835.1 Nitrospirota bacterium | reverse complement strand
GGCGACAGACGCCGCCCAATCCAGGATTACGGCCGACGACGTTGATCAACGAAGGCGGGTATATGAATTTCGGTCTCATTCGAGTCACCCGGTCCTCCTTCGACGTGACGATCCTCGACGGGGCCGGGACCATGCGGTTTTCTCACCACCTGACGGCCAAGTAACCGTCGTCTTCTACGAAAATCCTCTTGAAATCTGGACAGGTTGCCAGTTACGGTACATGTTCTCTTGCGTGCCCGTTTGAGGTCTAATGAGGTGATTGGTGCTGTTGCAGCTGATTTCCGTGCTGGGTGCCCTGATGGTGTTGTCGGCCTATGGTCTGATTCAGGGTGGCGTCTGGCGTGAGCTGGACGCGGGGTACCTGGCGTTGAATATCGTCGGGTCGCTGTTGCTGGGAATCGTCGCGATTGCGGATCAGCGGGTGGGATTCATTTTCTTAGAGTTTGCGTGGGCCGGCCTCGGATTGGTCGGTGTCGTCAGAGCCATCAAGGCCAGGCGTACTACGAATTAACAGGGTTCGAATGAAAGGACTACACAGATGGCGGGATTGATGTCAGCGGATGAAATTTTCGAGAAGGCTCAAAATGCTGCAGCGGCGGCCACGAACCCTGATGAAAAGGCCATGCAGATCGATTACCCGGCACTCAAAGAAAAAATCCGCGCGGCCTTGGGCGATCGCAAAGTGGCGCTCTGCCATATCAACAAGTTCTTGCCGGAGGGCTACGAAGATCAGGGGCGATTCAACCTCCTGCTCCTCACCGCAGGCAATGTCGTCTTCGACATGGTCATCGGGGATTCGTACTTTCGCTACGATGTCGTGTCGGTCGGGCAGTTGGACAAGGTCCAGGTCATCGATGCGATGTGGGACAACAAGGAAAAGCGCAAGGAAGAGCCGTTCTTGAGCCTCCGTCTGATGCATGCCGAAGAGGCGCACCTCTTGCTGGCGCTCGAAGATGACGAGCGGAAGAGCCTTCTAGCTTTCGCCAGCGCTGTGGCGGCGGTCAGAAATCCAGAGAAATAGCGTCCTGCTAAGCGCGGCGGTAGAAGGGGAGCGCGTGGATTGTCGCATCGTGACGCGCGCCATCGACTTCAACGGTGAGGTTGGTGCCGGGGGCTGAGAAGTCCCGGAGTGGGAATGCCAGGGCGATAGGGGTCTTGAGTTGTGGTGAGTGCGTGGCGCTGCTGACCCAGCCGATTTCCCGGTCTCCGATGAATAGCTTGGCGCCCCTCGGCGGGACGATCGAGCCATTCATGACGAGCCCGACTAAGTGCCGCCGTACGTTGCCGTAAGTGTCCATCCTCGCCACCACTTCTTGTCCGGGATAGCAGCCCTTATTCAAGCTGAAGGCCTTCCCTTCCAGGTTCGCTTCTGGTGGGACGATCTCTTCGTTGAGATCCGGCCCAGCCTTTGGCAGCCCTGCTTCAATGCGGAGGGCCTCACGAGCGTGACCACCGACTGCCTTGATGCCGTATGTCGAGCCGGCCTCCATGAGCCGTTCCCAGGCCGTGTGGAGGGTGTCAGTAGGCAGTAATACTTCGAGGTCGATCTCTCCAGTTTCTTCTGTACACAGGACATACGCGGTGTGCCCGCCGATCTTGGCTGCAATGGCGTTCACCGGCTTGAGATCGCTCATCTCAACGCCGAAGGCAGAGCTGACAGTTGC
>JANNXZ010000302.1:0-2999 GCA_031409835.1 Nitrospirota bacterium | reverse complement strand
GCTGCGGAATAGCCGTGCGCGATAAGCGAGACGAGCCAAACAAGTTGGGAGTCCAATCTGCCACGTCGTGCCTTTCTCGCATATCTCGCGCCTCTCGCGGCACGGTCCTCCGTGTCCCTTTCGGGCTTTGCCTGGTGCGGGCCCGCCGGGGACTATTAGTCTTTGAAGCCATCGGAACGGATAGTGTACAATGCAAAAATCGGCTCATGCGGTCGCGTCGATTAAACCTGTGGAGGAACGCTGTTATGGTCACGCGGAGTAAGGGGTGGAATGTCAGAGGTTTTGTCGCAGGTATCGGTCTGGTTATGAGCACATTCGCGGTGACTGCTTTGCTATGTGAACCCACAGCCTTTGCCGCCGGGGTGCCAGCAGGGATGACACAAGGATTTTCAGAGATCGTCAAGAAAGTGACGCCAGCGGTGGTGAACATACAGGTCACTGGGGGTGGAGAAGGCAGGGGACGAGGCAGGAAGTCGCCGGTGCCGCCAGGTCCCTTTGGTGGACCTCCGGGTGAGGAAGCGCCGGAGGGAGAACTCCCGACACCTCCGCCGATGCCGCCGGGCGGAGGGCATGGACGCCCTGACCAAAGCGCCGGATCCGGCGTCATTTTTGATCCAAACGGATTTATCGTGACCAACAACCATGTCGTCGAAGGCGCCACGCAGATCACTGTCACGCTGAGCGATCGGCGTGAGTTCAGCGCGAAGGTGGTGGGAACCGACCCAAAGACGGATTTGGCGGTGGTCAAGATCGAAGCGAAGGATCTTCCATCCATGAAATGGGCTGAGTATGAGAAATTGCAGGTCGGCGATCTGGTATTGGCGGTGGGCAGTCCGTTTGGATTGAGTTCCACCGTGACCCTGGGCATTATCAGTGCCTTGGGGCGTGGCAATGTCGGAATTGCAGATTACGAAGATTTCATCCAGACCGATGCCGCGATTAATCCAGGCAATTCCGGCGGCGCGTTGGTCAATCTGAGCGGTGAACTCATCGGAATCAACACGGCCATTTTCTCAAGGACCGGCGGGTCAGAGGGAATTGGATTTGCCATTCCCAGCAGCATCGCGCTGGACATCGTCGATAGCCTTCAGAAAACTGGCAAGGTCGTGCGTGGCTGGATGGGTGTCGCTATTCAAGAGATCACGCCGGCGTTGGCAAAGTCATTCAAGTTGCCTGAGCAGCGCAAGGGGGTGTTGATCAGCGATGTGAATGAAAATGGCCCGTCCCATACTGCGGGCGTGAAGCGTGGCGATGTGGTGATTGCGTTCAACGGCAAAGAAGTTCAAAACGTGAGTCAGCTGCGGAACCTCGTCGCGCGCACAATGGTCGGCAAGGATGCGCAGGTGAAGGTATTGCGTGACGGCAAAGAACAGACCCTCTCCGTGAAGGTGGCGGAACGACCGACAGATGAAATGTTGGCGAAAAAAGAGCCGTCAGCTCCTAAGGAGCCGGTCGAGACGGCGAAGTTGCCCGATAATGTCTTGGCTTCTCTCCGTGTGCAGGGGTTGGATGCGCCCACGATGAGTCAATTGAACATCCCGGCGAAGATGACAGGTGTCGTTGTGACGTCGGTCGAGAGCGGTGGTGCAGGAGAAGCAGCGGGTCTTCAGCGCGGCGATGTGATTCAAGAAGTGAACCACGAAGTGGTGAAGACGCTTGAAGACTATCAGAAGGCTTCGAGTAAGTTGAAGAAAGATGAGTTGGCCGTCCTGCTGTTGAGCCGGCAGGGGAACAACCTGTTTGTCGCGGTTAATCCCAAATAACAGGCCTAATACTGCCTGCGCCCGCTCGGTATCCGAGCGGGCGCAGGCAGCCATCGATGAACGGATCGTATGTCCAACGGCCTGAATTCACTCAACCAGTGGCTGCAAGACACGATCTTCAAGCCGCTGGAAGATAAGAAAATGCCAGTGATGGAGCACCTCGTGGAGCTCCAGGTCCGTCTGACGCGCGCGGTGATCATCATCGCCGTGGTGTTTGTCGGCACGTTTTTTTATGCGGATACGTTGGTGAAGTGGCTTCGCATCCCGCTCCAGAACATGTTTATGCCTGGCTCCCTATCATGGGTGCCGACCGCTCTGGCGACCGTTCCGTTGGTCTTTCTCGCGCCGGCAGAAGCATTATGGCAAAACGTCAAGGTAGCCGGGCTCTTTGCTCTCGTCGGTGTGACCCCCTATCTATTGTTCGAAGTCTGGCAATTCGTCGTGCCGGGACTCCATGCCCAGGAACGGCGCTTCGCCGCGCCGTTTGTGCTGTTGAGCGCCGTGGCATTTTACGCAGGGGTAAGTTTTTCATTTTTCTTCGTGCTTCCGTTTGCGCTGAATTTTTTGATTTCCTATGGCGTCAACGCCGGCTTCGTCCCCCAGATCTCCATTGCGCAGTACGTTGGATTTGCCCTCTGGTTTCTCATGATCTTCGGGCTGATTTTCGAAGTCCCGCTCGTGATCACCCTCATGGCAAAGTTTGGGTGGGTTGATGCGCCCTTTCTCAAGCGATATCGCAAGTGGGCCTTGCTAGGATCGTTTATCTTTGCGGCGGTTCTCACTCCGACGCCCGATCCCTTTAACCAATGTTTGATGGCTCTGCCAATGTATATTTTTTACGAAGTCGGGATCATCAGCGCAGGGTTTTTCAACAAAAAGAAGCCGATGGCGGAGGGAGCGGGCATGCCGGCAATGGCTACCGCAGCGGCAGGAAACGGCAAGGCGTCGTCGGTGGGCCTCCCGAACGTAGGAGACAGCGACTACGTCGGTGTGCCGACAGATCGACGACGATAACGAGATCACGCAGATTGTGCGTAACGGTTTTTTAGAAGGATAAGACATGGCTCGTGAATTGAACGTCATTCAACCTCCCAGCTCCGGCGGCAGCGACGCCTGCGTCTACATGTGGGCCTGCGCGATCTGCGATGAAAACGAAACCTGTCAGAAGGACAAGGAAGGGCACAGCCGTTGGCTGGTGGCCAAACGGATGGAGCGGATCGAATACAAAGTGCTCAT